>NZ_SMMD01000365.1 GCF_009711475.1 Fulvivirga aurantia | reverse complement strand
ATATGGTACTACTCATTGTATATCTGTCTATAGCCTTATTGGTGTCGTTTTTATGCTCTATTTTAGAAGCGGTATTGCTTTCTATTACACCCTCTTATGTAGAATCACTTAAGCAGGATGAAAGCTCTTCTTTGGGCCAGAATCTTGAAAAGCTGAAAGATAATATCGACAGACCACTTGCTGCAATTTTGTCATTTAATACCATTGCTCACACGGTAGGTGCCGCTGGCGTTGGTGCACAGGCTGCAGTTGTTTTTGGTAATAAGTACCTTGGGCTGGTGTCGGCCGTGCTGACTTTGCTCATCCTCGTTTTTTCTGAAATCATACCAAAAACCATTGGTGCAAGTTATTGGCGCTCATTGATCGGTTTTTCGGTAAAGACTTTAAATGTACTTATTGTGCTAATGTATCCTTTGGTGATCATGTCCAAAGGTATTACCAAGCTGCTCTCTAAAGATGAAAATTCGGCTTCTGTAAGTCGAGCTGAGCTTTCAGCTATGGCCGATATCGGGGAGAAGGAGGGAGTTTTTGCCAAAACAGAGTCTAAGATGATTAAAAATCTGGTAACCCTAAGGAATATCATGGTAGAAGATGTGATGACTCCACGCACCGTGATTGTGATGATGCAGGAAGATAAGCAACTTCAAGAGCTTTTCGAAAACGAAACGTTTAAGAAATTTTCCAGAATCCCTGTTTTTAAGAAAAATAGGGATGATATCAGTGGTTACGTGCATAAAGTAGATGTGTTAAGCAGATTGGCTGAAGATCAACACGAGCTTACACTTAGAGATATCAAAAGAGAGGTTTTGATGGTAGCTCATACTATGAAACTGCCAATCATACTTGATAGGTTTGTCGAAAGTAAAGAGCATTTTGCTTTGGTTACAGACCGGTATGGAGGCGTAGCAGGACTTGTTACCATGGAAGATATTATGGAAACTCTACTGGGGCGTGAGATCATGGATGAGTTTGATGGCATTGAAGATATGCAGGAATACGCCCGCAACCAATGGAGACAACGGGCTCAAAAATTAGGCTTGCTCATCGAGGAGAATGAAGAAGAACAGACAGATGAAACATCAGAAGATGTGGCCAAGTTTGGTATAACCGGAGGCACAGCACCAAATAAAGAAAATTAACCAAACCTACTTTAGTCCTTTTTCTAGATGAAATGGGTAAAAGAGCTACACTAAAAAGAAAATGGTTGCTATCAGGTGGCCTTGGAGCTGTTGGTTTCGGCTCAGGTTTATGTGCAGTGATCGAAGTTGCTTTTATGCGCCATGAAGGCGCTCCTTTTTGGCAATGGTTTTTACTTGGTACAGTGAGTCTTGCGGTGTTGATTACCGGCCTCAACTTTATCATCAATGCATTGAAATATAAGATCAGATTGGAGAACCTGAAGTAGGCTTAGAGTTCTTCTTTATAAAGCCACACTATACAATCAGCAAGTTGCTGTGACCAGAATGTCTCATTATGTTCACCACCAGGGATGGTCCGGTGTTTGAAAATTAGATATTTACTTCCCTTCATGATTTCATTTGTCAGGTCAAAGGCCTTGAGCCCCTGCTCACCTTCTTTATCTCCCATGATGCTGTAAATCTTATGCTCTTTAGAAAATGAATGCGTTTCTGTAAATGTTATGACTTCTTCAGAAAACCAATAAGAGGGAGAAAATATACCTGCTTTAGAAAAAACTTCAGGATAGGTGTAAATCATATAGTGAGAGATTAAGCCTCCGAGGCTACTACCGAGAATGGCATTATTATCAACTTGTGTGCGGTAAGTACTATCAATCATCAGTTTGAGTTCGTTGACGATAAATGCTGCATACTCAGGTCCTTCACCGCCTCCGTATTTTTGATGGGTCCAAGAGGTGTATTCATTAATCCTATGCTCCCCGCCATTATCTATACCAACTACTATGAGTGCTAACCCAGTCGCCTTGTACAAACTATCCAATGTTTCATCAACATGCCATTCCCCGATGAACGATGTAGAATCCGCAAACAAGTTTTGTCCATCATGCATGTACAGCACCGGATA
>NZ_SMMD01000230.1 GCF_009711475.1 Fulvivirga aurantia | reverse complement strand
TATATGCTTAAGAATTTTATGCTATATGGTATATACCCTGAGGTAGAACTTGCACCCATTGACGAATACCTCATGGCAAGTTTTGACAAGCAACCGATGGTTGTAAAAGGGCTAATAAATCAGCTGAGTGTAAGGCAATTAGTAAGGTTTGTAGTGCGATTGGAAAATACAGTGGAGGAGCAAAAGACTAAAAAACAGTTGATTTCTCGCGTTCAGGAGATAAGGCCAATTGTTGTAACTACAAGCATAACCAAAACAGGTAGGGTGTCTTTAACAGAGGTTTTAGATCGTGTGGAAGATGTGCCTTATCTTGTTCAGCAATGGATAGAGCAAAAAGATTTGAGTAGCAGTTTGTCATTTACATTTAGCGATTTGGTAAGTGCATATATAGAACGACACCCCTCTCAAAGCAGCGCCTATTTCAATAAACTGCCCGTAGAAATACATAGAGCAATTGAAAGACTTCTGGATGTCTCCACAAAAGAAAAACTAGATCAGGTCTTAGGAAAAACTGAGAAAGAGAAGCAAAAAGAAAAAGGAGCTTTAAAAAAAGTAGATTCTGAAAAATCTGATGATTTTGATGAACCTGCAGAGCCACTATACATCAACAATGCCGGTTTGGTGGTCTTATATCCTTTTCTTTCCCGATTCTTTAAAATGCTGGACTTATTATCTGAAGATAAGAAAAGCTTTGTAGATGAAACTGCGGCACATCGAGCGGTTCACCTATTACATTACCTGGTGTATGGCAAAGAAGACGGTAAGGAGTTCCAGATGACCATCAATAAAATTATTTGCGGAATGCCTTTTGGTGTTCCTTTAAAAAAAGAAATCAAGCTTACGGATAAGGAAATCGAAACCTGTGATAGCCTACTCAATGGAGTGATTCAAAATTGGAAAATATTGGGTAAATCCAGTATTGAGAATCTGAGAGGTTCTTTTCTAATTCGTGATGGACGATTAGAGATGTCTGAAAAAGCCTGGTTCTTGAAAGTAGAGCAGCGTGGTTACGACATGCTCATCGATAAAATACCCTGGTCATTTCAAATGATCAAATTGCCCTGGATGAAAAAGCCAATTCACGTGGAGTGGAGGTAAG
>NZ_SMMD01000527.1 GCF_009711475.1 Fulvivirga aurantia | reverse complement strand
TACTTAAACAAAACCATCGAAAACGTTTATGATAAAGAGCGACTTGAGTTTCTGAAACCCTATTTTGAAGGTGTAATAGAGCGAGGTGAAAAGGTACGATTTGAATATCAGCACGAAGGATATGATTATATTTTTTTAGGGACACCCTATATTAATGAAGAAGGCGAAGCGCTTTGCGGTATTTTCTTAACCCAGAATATAAGCGACTCTAAGCGCACAGAGAGACAGTTGAGAGAAACGATTAATGAACTAAGTTTTCAAAAATCGGCTATGGACTCTGCAGCCCTGGTGTCTATCACAAATACGGAAGACGTAATCATTTACGTAAATGATAGATTTTGCAACATTACCGGGTATACTCAAGAAGAGCTAGTCGGTAAAAGGCATAGCATTCTCAGGTCTGGCTATCATGATGAGGTTTTTCTCAAAAACATAAGAAAAACCGTAAGGAAGGGTGAGATATGGCACGGAGAGATTAAAAACAAGCGCAAGTCTGGAGAGTATTTTTGGGTTGACACATATGTAGTGCCTTTTAAAAACGAAGAGGGTGAGATCATAAAATATGTATATATAAGATTTGATATAACAGACCGTAAGCGCGCTGAAGAAGATTTGAAGGCGAGAAACTTTGAGTTAGATGCTTTCGCATACCATACATCCCATGATCTTAGGGCTCCTTTATCATCTATCATGGGTCTTACGGAGCTCATTGAGATGGAAACAGATATTTCTAAGATTAAAAATCTTGCTAATCTGATTGACCGAAGTGTGAAAAAGCTGGATGGCTTTATCCAATCGGTGATGACACACTCACAGAATACAAATTATGGAAGACAGATCACACAAATAGATCTGAAAACATTTGTAGAGACTACTTTAGATGAGTTGAAGTATCATAAAAACTATGAAAAAGTAAAGATCAGTGTAAGCGTAAATCAAACAGCACCGTTTTTTAGTGATCCTGTGAGGGTTAGTATAGTTTTGAAAAACTTATTGTCTAACAGTATTAAGTATACAAATACTATGATATCTAACGCTTACCTTAGCGTAGTAGTCGATTGTGATGAAAAACAAGCACACATTACGATAACCGATAATGGTATTGGAATAAAAGACGAGTATCTTGATCGTGTTTACAATATGTTTTTCAGAGCAAATGATCGTGTCGAAGGCTCAGGCTTAGGTTTGTACATTGTAAAACAGGCCATTGAAAGACTCAATGGCACTATTGATATTAAAAGTAAATACGGAGAAGGAACTGAAATTAAGCTTTCTCTGCCAAACGAAGAATAATGCATGTTACCAAATAAGGTAAGCTTTATTGGATCCGGAAATTTGGCCTGGCATCTGGCACCTGCCTTAGATAATGCAGGCTACGCTGTAGCCGAAGTTTTTAGCCAGAAAAAAGCTAATGCCAAGGCACTGGTAAACAGGTTATACCAGGCTGAGGTTAAAGCGGATCTAGACTTTTCTGAAAGCAACTCAGATATTTTTATAATAGCCGTAAGTGATGATGCCATAGAAGAGGTGGCCAGAGAAATGGTTATACCCGATGCAGCTATAGTTGTGCACACATCCGGGGCTTCATCTATTGGTGCATTAGAATATACTGCCACTGACAATATTGGTGTTTTTTACCCTTTACAGACATTCAGTAAAAATAAAAATGTTGAGTTTGCTGAAATACCTATCTGTATAGAATCGAATAATGATTATACAGAAGATACATTGATGGCAATGGCAAAAGCTATCAGTAAAAATTCGGTTAAAATCAATTCTAAGCATAGAAAGGCATTACACCTGGCCGCGGTATTTGCCTGTAATTTTACCAATCACTGCTTAAGAATGTCAGAAGATATTCTCAAAAAAGAAAAACTGTCATTTGATTTACTCAAGCCTCTTATTGGCGAGACGATCAATAAAAGTCTTTCCATTGGTCCTTCTAATGCACAAACGGGACCTGCAAAGCGCCATGATTTTGAGACATTGGACAAACACCTGGATTACATTGAAGACGAAGAGCTGGCTGAGCTTTATCGTCTAATCTCACAGCATATTGTAGACACCTATCCATTAGATTAAGCTTTGTCTTCTCACCACGTTATACGCGATAATCAGGAAGCCGCTGTCTTTTTGTACGACCATACATCGTGTGATTCGGAAATTTTGGGTAGTGCTCTGGAATGGAGTCCATTAATAATTACTACAGAAAACTCTGCTGAATTTTTACTGAGATCAGGCATTAAGATAGATGTGGTGCTAATTAAGTCTATAGGAATTGAAACCAACTCTGCCTATGAGTATACGACACACAATATAGAAGATAGCTATCTTGGGTCAGGTTTGCGTTTACTGACTGACAAAAACCACAAAGCTGTTTATATTTTCGGCTCACTAGATTCTTTAGATTTGGAGGTAATAGAAAGCTCAGGCCTGGTGATTTCTATTATTGACAGAAAAAGGAAATGGTCTTTTATTAAGAAAGGTAAAATAAATAAGTGGCTGCCTGATGGCGCCAAGCTGTATATAAAATCAACAGCTAAAATCGCTTCAGAGGGAGTATATCAGTCTGTTGATGTCCCCAACCTTATCAAAATTGACAAAGAAGGTTTAGTGAAATTAAAATCTGATCAAGGGTTTTGGCTAGGCGAAGATATCTCTTGAGTAAGTAGCATAGACTATACGATCTTTGCCATTTATGTCTTTAATCACTACCCCATCAACATAATCCATTACTTCTAATAAGGCCTTTACATCCTCAGCATACTTTTCGTTTACTTCAAAGTATATTTTTCCACCGGGTTTGAGGCTGCCAATTGACTGCTCAGCTATTCTTCTATAAAACAATAATGGATCTTCATCTTTTACATACAGAGCGGTAGCCGGCTCATGGTTGATTACATTGGCCTTCATTGCAGTCTTATCAGCATATGTTACGTATGGAGGATTGCTAACAATAAAATCCAACGATAAAGAAGGCATAGGCTCTCTTAAAATATCCAATAGCATAAAGTCTATCGAGACCTCGTGTCGCTGAGCATTTTGTTTGGCTGTTCTTATCACTCTTGGATCAAAATCAATGGCATAAGCCTTGGCTTGACTTAGTTCCTTCATAAGTGTGATAGGTATGCAACCTGTGCCAGTACCTATATCAGCAAATTTTATTTTTTTGCCTTTATTTTCCTGAACGATCAAATGAACTAACTCCTCAGTTTCCGGTCTTGGAATAAGTACTGATGGGTTTACAATAAATTTTTTACCATAGAAATCAGCCTCACCAATTATGTATTGAATCGGCTCGTTTTGATTGATTCTATTCAAAAACTTTTCAAGGGCCTTTTCTTCCGCAGATGAGAGATTTAACGACCGATCTAAAATGATGTCGTTTTTATCAATCTCAAAGAGATGATCTATGATGTGGTGAGAAAGACTATTTATTTCTTCTGGGCTTTCGTCTATCGTGATTTGCTCACGAATGTACTGCAAAAGCTTTTTTGAAGAGTCAGGAGTATTCCGAGACATTGATTGTTTTTTATCAGCAACCCGTTTACTAACATTGTAAAGTCAACAGGCACCACAAAGCTTATCAGAAATTTTAATTTTTCA
>NZ_SMMD01000167.1 GCF_009711475.1 Fulvivirga aurantia | reverse complement strand
ATGCTATAGGTAAAAGCAATGAGCAGCCATTCAGTTTCAGCCTTTCTAAATTTCACTTCGGTTATGTGGCCAATTTCTGATAAATTGCAGCAAAAATTAGAATTGAAAGCTTTTCTTCAAATAGCGCTCCTGGTTTTGGCCAATTTGATTTCTTTAACTGGACTCAAAGCGGCTGATCCTGCCACAGATACTACCTTGGTTAAAGACTTGCTCACTGAAGCATACTTTTTTAGAGACGGGTCGGCTTATCTGCCATTGATCGATAAAGAAGATTTCGATGAGAATACCTTACACTTTAAGCTTCAAAAAGACCAGTTAAGTAGCACATTTTTGCGCATTGGATCTGTTCAACACCTGGCTATTTTTATTAATGATAAGCTCATATCAGGTGTTGAAGCCAACAAAAAAGCTTTTTTAAATGCCGATAGTCTATTCGGACTTTACGGAGATGAACTTCACGCTATTGTCTACAGTCGATCATTATCAGCACTAAGGTTAGATTTCTCAGCTGTAATAATTGAAAGTGGGCAGCAAGAAGAATTCATAGATCAGCAGGAAGTAGTAGTTGTCTCGCAAAGAAATAAAATGAGCAGCCTGAACAATTTCGCGCTTATGGGTCTCATCATAATCGGTGCCTTTGCAGCGGTGCTCTACAATTACTACCCAAGAGTTACAGCAGATTATTTTAGGCTCAGCCGTGCCATGGCCTTTAGAGAAATTGACGAAAACTTGCTCAAAAGCCGTCCTTTCACCTGGATCAACGTATTATATTACCTCTTTTTTGCCCTGTT
>NZ_SMMD01000553.1 GCF_009711475.1 Fulvivirga aurantia | reverse complement strand
TTGAATAAAAAGGCAAATTGGCGTGCAAGTTAATGAAATCAACAAGAAAATCATTGATGTTTCTCTGCCTCTTTATACCATTTTTTAGCTTTCAGTGTTGCCCCGGATTTCTTATAGATGTTGCCTATCTCATTTTTCAATGTTGCAGTATCAGGAAATTTATCATCACCTAATTTTAATATATCGAGTGCATCATCTAAATGATTATGTCTGGCATAGAACTGGGAATAACGCAGAAACCATCTAGGTTGTCTATAATGATTGGCAATAAATGCCTTACCATCAAATTCTTCTACTAGGTCGTTGAAGAGTTCGAAATTATCTTCTTTGTCACACTGTAGTAGCAGGTAGTGTTTGGTGTCGTTATGTATTCCTTCTGGGGTGTGATACCTTTTGCTTCTATTGGTGTAATGACTTTTTAAAGCTTCCAGACCACCAAAATCATAAAACTCCTGAAGGGTGAAAAAACGCAGGGGGGCGTAGTCGCCAAAGAATAATTTAAGTCCTTCGTTAATTGTAGTTAAGGGTGTTGTGTAATGATTTTCAGTAGCAGAAAGGTTGTAATTCCACGTTAGCTGCTCTTGATTATTTTTTCGGAAGATAGAATCTAAATCAGCCATAGGCTTGATTGACCAATTTTCTACAGTTCCGAGGCTGGCATAAATAAACGTGTTTTGATCGAGGGTGTTATTAAGCAAACTATCGACTTTTTGTAAGCGAGAGTTTGAAATATGTGTAGGGCTAGCCAGTAGCATGGCTTTGAAAAGATGAGGAGAGTCTGATAAAATTTCAACTCCTAACCCGGCTGCCATTTCCCACCCAAAATATATGCGTTCATCCAGTGTGCGGTACTCGTTATCAATTTGAGGAATGAGCTCATTTTCTAAAAAATTGATAAACTTAGAAGACTCGCGATAAAATAGACGCCTCCTTTTTTGTGAATCGGTAGGTAAACCAACGATTATGAACTCAGGCGATACTTCCTGCCAGGTGAGGTTCTTTTGATAGGTTACGGCATTTAAAAAATAGCGCTGGCCGTCTATGATGTAGATTACAGGATATTTTTTTGACGTGCTGAAGTAACTGTCAGGTAAATAAATTTGTACTTCCCTCTGCTCATTCAGCGCCTTACTTTCGATCGTGATAGTAGTTTCTAAAACGTTTTTATTTTGTTGTGCAAAACAAGCAACAGACCATAAACCGATTACCAGCGATGTAATAATACTACTTTGGATATAGCGTTTTAAGACGCTCATAGACGTGTTTTTCATAAGCCAATATTGTATTTATTAGTTGGGAGGTACAAGTTTAGTGCAGCGAATAACATTTTATTAACAAACCCTGCTTTGCGAGCAGTCGCGGATCAGAGCGTTGTGTCAAACCAGTCTATTAATAGTTTGCTTAGCTCTTCAGATTTACCCGTAAACTTATGATCTGTTTTAAACTCCCTGAGGGTGTAATCATATTCAATTGCGGCTAATCGATCAGCAATTTTATGAGCCTGATTAGGGTTTACCTGCTCGTCTTCTGTTCCACACAGAATGAGTAAGCTCGCATTTTTATCTAGTTCTTCAGTCCAATATACCACAGAGCGCTTTTGCAGTTCTTCTTCCTTGTTTTCTGAATAGTTGGGGATCAGCTGATGACAAACCATTTCCATTTCGGGTCTCTCGGTAAGCAGTGGCTGTAAATCCGTTGGACCATTCACAACTACAGCTGTTTTGATTAAACCGGGGCGTTTGAGAGATAAATAGGTCATCATACCACCTCTTGACCAGCCCATCATACCCAGACGCGCAACATTTGCTTTAGGCAGGTACTCAGCTGTTTTGATCAAATTAAGCACATCATTTATATCCCGACCTCCGAATTTATCATTTTCTCTATAACAAGGTGCGAGAATTACGTAGCCCTCTTTAGCTACCTGTGCTGAAGAAGAAAGTATCAAAGAAAATAGGGTAGACATGCGACTTTCTTTACCTACCTTCTTATTACCACCACGGTTAAAAATGATCACAGGAAATTCTCCATCTTCTTTGGGCTCAGCAAAAATACCGTTCACCAATAAAGAATCACTTTTGTAGACTACGCTAAAAAAATTAAGTGCATCTAAATATTTAAAATTAGCCTTGAGTGTATCATTGTCAGCTATTTTTTTCCACAGAGGCTCTATGGTGGATAGGTCTATGGGTCTTTTGTATAAAATTTCTCCGTCAGTTAAGCTTTCACCTCGTGCAATTTCACTTGCCGTTAATTCAGCGGCTAACACGGTATTGTCAAGGCTTTTTAAATCCTGATAAGAGGAATAATAGGCATAGCCTACTTTAAAGCCAATAAATAAACCGGCTATAATAACAAGACCCAATACAATTTTGCCAATCTGTTTTACTGTTTTCATAAAGCTGATACGGTAGCACACACCACGTTTATTTCAAGTCAAATAAGTATGTAATATACTGAAATAGACCATGGCAAGATTTGAGAAGATGTTGAGTGGCAGGAAGGGGTGGTGAGTAGTAAATGCTTGGTAAGACCTTAAAAAAACTACCTTGAATGCTTCAGCTGATGCAACTCCGTAGTTCAGTTTTACTATTATATATGTTATTTATATAAATTTTTGGTCTTTATTTGAGTTTAGATAAAATGTTTATGAAGAAATTTCTGGTTGTAGTACTTGCTATCATGCTTACTGGGTTCGCCTATGGTCAACGTGAAGAAACCTATAATTTGTTATGGAAGATCGAGCGAAAAGGGCTTAAAAAGGCTTCCTATTTGTTTGGTACAATACATATAAATGATGAGCGAGCATTTGCTTTTAGTGATTCTGTATTAGTTGCTTTTCAGCAAGCAGATATTTTAGCACTGGAAGTTTCAAATGACGATTATGTTAAATATTCATTGGCCAATAGAAAGAAAGATTCTAAAAATGAACTAAAGGCCCAATTAGGTAATGATGATTACCAAGTTCTTAGACAAAAAGTGATGGATGAGTCACAAGTTGACATAGACCAATTGTCTAATATCAACCCAATGCTGATAGAGCAATTATTGAATCGAAAGTTTACTAATGCCAAAGAGCAGAGAAAACTAGATCTTGATAACTATCTATTCTACACAGCAAAAAGACTGGGAAAGGAGGTGGTGGGCCTTGAGAAAATTGGTGATGGTATTAGGGCTAGCAAAGGCTTTAACACAAGGTTTGACCAGGAGTACTTTGTAAAGCGGTACATTGAAAAGAAAGACTCTTTATCTGGTTTTGATCAAGGTAAGATTTTGAAAGAAATTATGACCAAAGAGTTTAATACATTGGTCAACTTATATTATAGCGGTGATATTGAGACTATAGCAGCCAGATATAATTCGAGGCAGCAAGTGCTTTTAGATATGATTGGCCGTAACAAGCAAATGGTAGGTCGTTTAGATTCTTTGATGCAAAATACAAGTGTATTTTGTGCTGTTGGGGCCGGACACTTAGGAGGAGAGAATGGTATGATAGATATGCTAAAAAGAAGGGGATATAGCCTCACTCCTTTGAAAGCTTCATTTACAGGTTTGTCTGAAAAATTACAGAAGGAATTTGAATCTGCGCCAGGTTTTCTCTTTGAAGATTTGTTAAACGGATTTTCAGTTAAGATGTCTGGAGCACCGACAGATATTGATATTCCTAACTCAAATGTAAAAGCATTCATGTACCAGGATATTGGCAATAACTCCATTGAAATGGTGATGACAGTTGATTACCCTGAGATTTTTATTGATAGAGAGGCAGTTATTGATCAAATGATTGATAATTTAAAAAGAATGCAAAGATTTGAGATTTTAGGATCAGAAAGTCTTGAGAAGGAGGGTATTAGCGGACGCATAGTTTCTATGGGAAAAGATAGTGTAGAAATGGGGCGACTTAAATCAATTTTAAAAAATGGCAAAGCCTATCTTTTTT
>NZ_SMMD01000347.1 GCF_009711475.1 Fulvivirga aurantia | reverse complement strand
CATGGTGTTTTACATTTAATGGGACACGGTGACGCAACTGAAGAGGACAAATTAAGAATGCGTAAAAAAGAAGAAGCTTGTCTATCTTTGCGCTGAGATATGACAGATCCGTAATAAGTGTTTCACGTGGAACACTTTTTTTATAGGAGATGTTGAAAGCAAACTAATTACAAAGTAGAATATTAAGATTACTGTTCCACGTGGAACACATAAAATTCAATACACATGTTTAAAGAATATGACGTAGTTGTAGTCGGAGCGGGACACGCTGGTTGTGAAGCTGCACATGCAGCAGCCACAATGGGTTCTTCTGTTTTGGTAGTGACGATGAACATGAATACCATAGCTCAGATGTCTTGTAACCCTGCTATGGGTGGTGTAGCTAAAGGACAAATAGTAAGAGAGATTGATGCCTTAGGCGGCCAGTCCGGTATAATAGCAGACAAATCGATGATTCAGTTTAGGATGCTGAATATGTCTAAGGGTCCTGCTATGTGGAGTCCTAGAACTCAAAATGATAGAATGCTATTCGCTGAAGAGTGGAGATTGGCATTAGAAAGAAACCACAATATCGATTTTTGGCAAGAAATGGTCACTGGAATCATCACTCAAAATGGTAAGGTGACCGGTGTAAAAACAGGAATGGGTTTAGAAATCAAAGCTAAATCTGTTGTTTTGACTAATGGTACGTTTCTTAATGGTATCATACACATAGGTGAAAAACAATTTGGTGGAGGTCGTACTGGAGAGAGAGCGGCTAAAGGGATAACAGAACAGTTAGTGGAACTTGGCTTCGAATCAGGGAGAATGAAAACCGGTACTCCGCCCAGAGTAGATGGTCGCTCTTTAGATTATTCTAAAATGGAAGAACAGGCCGGGGATGAAGTACCGGGTAAGTTCTCCTTTACAGATACCCCAGTGGTAAATCAACAAAGGAGTTGTCATATAACTTACACTAACCCTGAGGTTCATGAAATATTGGAATCTGGCTTTGATAAGTCACCGATGTTTAACGGTAGGATTCAGGGGATAGGACCAAGGTATTGCCCTTCTATTGAAGACAAAATTAATCGATTCGCAGAAAGAGATCGCCATCAAATCTTCGTTGAACCAGAAGGCTGGAATACTGTAGAGATTTATGTTAATGGATTTTCTACTTCATTACCGGAAGATATTCAACACAAGGCTTTACAAAAAATAGCTGGTTTTGAAAACGCCAAAATGTTTAGGCCAGGTTATGCTATAGAGTATGACTATTTTCCACCTACACAGTTGGGCCTTACATTAGAAACTAAGCTGGTAGAAAACCTATACTTTGCTGGTCAAATAAATGGAACCACTGGCTATGAAGAAGCTGCATGCCAAGGTTTGGTAGCGGGTATAAATGCTCATAATAAAATAAATAGTAAAGAGGAGTTTATCCTTAAGCGTTCTGAAGCTTACATTGGGGTGCTTATTGATGACTTAATTAATAAAGGTACAGACGAGCCATACCGTATGTTTACCTCACGTGCTGAGTTTAGAATATTACTTCGTCAGGATAATGCAGATTTAAGACTCACCGCTCTGGGTCATAAAATAGGGCTTGCATCAGACGAGCGTCTAGATAATATGCTGGATAAACAAAATGATGTAAAAAGAGTCATTAACGATCTACATCAAAAACGAGTTGAACCAGAAATTAATGAGTCATTGTCAGACTTAAATACAGCAGCTATTACTCAAAAGATACCTGTATTGGGTTTACTCAAAAGACCTGAGTTAAATATTTACAATATCAAAGGGCTTAATTCTGAGCTTAATGAATATTTAAGTAAGTACGATGACACCATTTTACAGCAAGCGGAAATTCAGATTAAATACGAAAATTACATTCAAAAAGAGCA
>NZ_SMMD01000407.1 GCF_009711475.1 Fulvivirga aurantia | reverse complement strand
TAATTAGCAGTTAACATGATGTGTGAAATTAAATTTAAACCTGTCAAATTTTGCCTAAAATGTCTCCGTGCCAATTACTTTATTTTTAGTGCCTTATTTTAAATTATCAAGGCGATATTTGCACCTCTTTACTAAACAACCAGCCATGAATCTTGCCGACTCTAAAAAGCAAAATAATATATCAGAATACATTATTCACATGTATCAGACCGAAGATCTGATAAGAGTATATGACTTTGACATGGAGAAAATTGAGGAGTATGTAATCAAACATATCCCGGTTGAAGAAAAAGAGCCGCTCAAAAATTGGTATAGTGACGTTGCGAAGCAAATGAAAGAGGAAGGCATCACGGAAAAAGGGCATTTAAGTGAAGTACAAGAGATTGTAACTACGCTAACCAATCTCAAAGACGAACTTCTTCAGTCTGATGAGGAGTTTAAGAAAATATACAACAAGTCATCAGCTCACATAAACAAGAGTCTTGAGTACGCTCAAGGACAACTTACAAACGAAGTACAGGCTTGCCTAAATGGTGTGTATGGCCTTTTACTTTTAAGAATGAATGGTAAAAAGGTCGCTGATGAGCTGATGGAAAGTATTAATGCCTTTGGTGATGTACTGTCTTACTTAAGCTATAAGTACAAGCAGCGGTATTATATGAATGATAATTAAAAGGGTGTGGTCTATTGCATAGCACCACACCCTTTTGATTTTTATATCATTGGTTTAAAGCCAATTATAATCTACTCATCCTCTGATTTATAAATCTTTCCTTCTTTCATCACGAAGGTCACATTTTCCATAGTTTCTATCTTATCAAGAGGATTGTCATTTACTGCCACAATATCAGCGATTTTTCCTTGCTCTACTGACCCTAACTTATCGCTTATATTTAGCATTTGAGCAGTTACGATTGTTGCCGATTTTATAGCTTCTATAGGCCTCATGCCTGCCTCTACCATGAAACGAAATTCTTTACCATTTTCTCCATGTGGGAAGACTGCTGCATCTGTACCAAAAGCTATTTTAACCCCTGCTTTATACGCCTGAGCAAATGTGTTTTGAATTTGTGGACCAATTTCTAAAGCCTTTGGCACTACTAAAGCAGGATAGTATCCATCAATTTTTGCTTTTTCAGCGACATATTTACCTGCAGAAATAGTCGGCACGTAATAAGTACCCATCTTTTTCATCAGGTCCATCACCTCCTCAGTCATCAACGTACCGTGCTCTATAGATGTAATACCAGCCTGCACCGCTCGCTTCATACCTTCAGCACCATGAGCATGAGCCGCTGTAATCATGCCGTACTCTTTAGCTGTCTTAACGATCGCCTCAAGTTCCTCCATGGCAAATTGTGGCCCTGACCCATCCTTTGCAACACTTAAAACGCCACCCGTGGCAGTAATTTTAATTACATCTGCACCATTCTTGTACCGTTGCCTCACAGCCTTTCTAGCATCCCATGGCCCATTAATCACACCTTCTGCAGGTCCTGGGTCACCCATTAAATCATGTCGGTAACCATTTGTAGGATCTGCATGGCCACCAGTAGTACCTATTGCTTTACCTGCTGAGAATATTCTAGGGCCTACTACTTTACCTGCATTTATCGCATTTCGCAAAGAAGTATTTACTCCACTACCTCCCATATCTCTCACAGTGGTAAAGCCAGCCATTAAGGTTTTCTTAGCATAAATGGTAGAATTAAAAGCTACGTCTGCTTCATTAAGCGTAAACTCCTGAATGTATCGGTTTGGGTTCGTCTCTCCTTCAATATGCACGTGCATATCCATAAGCCCGGGCAACACTGTTTTAGACTTCAAATCAATTACCGTATCACTTTCTACAGCTGAGATGTACCCTTTCTTAATGTCTGTAATTTTATTGTTTTCGACTATGATGGAAACCTCTTTTTGAAGCTTATCAGAAACCCCGTCAATCAGACCTCCACAATGCAGAATTGTACGTTGAGAGTAGGTCACCGTGGAAAATAATATAATTAATAGCAGTATCAGCTTAGTTTTCAAAAATCTCATGTAGTCGTATTTTAATTTAAATATTGTTCGGCTCTGGCTCTAATCTTGTCTATATCCACCTCTGCTCTTGAATCTATATATGTGGTGGAAACCAAATCAAACAGAGCGTCTTCAGGGTAACCAAGTTTCTTTAAAACTCTAAAGCAAAATCTCATCTCTTCTTTGTGAATTTTACCATCGATTTTCATCACCATGACCAGATTAGACATTAGATTTATCTTTTCTTCTCGCGGTAATTTCGACAATGAAGGAATAATATCTGCTGCTTCGGTTTTATCGATAATTTCATCAATATCAGCATCTGAGACTTTGCTGGAAACTCCGATTTGTCTTATCAGCTCTAGTTCTGCCACATCCACCTCTCCATCTACCTTTG
>NZ_SMMD01000016.1 GCF_009711475.1 Fulvivirga aurantia | reverse complement strand
AACCACCGTGCGCATGGCTGCCAACCTTGATTATGACACTATCCTCATCTCAGATGCCACGGCTACGTTTGACCGTGTAGGCATCAATGGTGAAACCTACAGCGCAGAGACCATACACCTCACTACCCTGGCTAACCTCAAAGACGAGTTTGCCGAGATACTGGACACCCAAGCTCTTTTAGAAAAATTGTAAAAACAATTTATTATTACATTTCTAAGATTTATTTGATTAA
>NZ_SMMD01000378.1 GCF_009711475.1 Fulvivirga aurantia | reverse complement strand
GTATCTGTCTGCTGTAAATCGTGGAATTATCCCTTCATTAGGCACTTGTACTGATACAGATTTAGTGGTACAGCTACTATTTCCACAGCCATCAGTTACACATAGTTCAACTGGATAGTTTCCATTTGCGCTATAATTAGTAACCGGCTGTTCTAACGTACTTGTATTGCCATTTCCAAAATCCCAACTAAAGGAAACCCCACTCGCACAACCATATTGAGACGTATTGCTAAACGATACCGTAGAGTTAACAAATACAGGATTGTTAAATTCAAAATCTGCTACAGGGTCGAGAGGGTTTGAACCTCCCCCACTACCGTCTTCACTAACACTGACGGTTTGTGATGGAGAAACATCTGTCTTCCCATTTTCATCTGTTACAGTTAATGTGACCTGATAACTACCCTCATCTGTAAATTCAATATCTGCAAGATTAGAAAATGCTGTTCCTGTCTTGAAATACCATCCGGTTGAAGGGGTTAGATTCCACTGATAATCTTGTATAACACCAGTTGAAGATCTACCATCTAAAGTCACTAACAATGGTGTGCTGCCTATTGAGGAAGATAGATTTGCTATGGCATTAAGATCATTAGATACTATGACATCGGTTGTATAAGTATCTAGTTCTACTCCC
The DNA here is from genome assembly GCF_009711475.1 of Fulvivirga aurantia. Taxonomy (GTDB): domain Bacteria; phylum Bacteroidota; class Bacteroidia; order Cytophagales; family Cyclobacteriaceae; genus Fulvivirga; species Fulvivirga aurantia. The sequence goes on along the minus strand of NZ_SMMD01000378.1, from coordinate 1,525 downwards.
CTACCTACAGTTAAAGAAACAGAGTAAATCCCTTCAGTGCTGTAGGTATGATATTGTTGAGGGTGATAATATGATTTAGTGTAGTAATTACCATCACCAAATTCCCAATGCATATAATCAATCTCAGATGATGGAGTGGACATACTTGTAAAAAGTACGCCTAACGCATCATTTTCATGCATTTCCGCTCTAAAGTCAGAAATTAATGGACAGGAAACGGAACTGCGACCAGTACTTGAACCCCCACAACTGTTCCCTATATTGAAAGAGTGGCGAGTGTCTGTTCCATATGAAACCACACCTTCATTCGCCCAGGTACCATCTGAGTTTCGATGCGGTAAATCATCATAATTAGCACTTACGTCATTACCGTTAAAAGCCACAAGTTGATTTCCCGCTAGGTCTTCTGCATTAATCTCAATAATCTGTGTAGGATCATCACTGCTATCGAAGGTAAAAGCTGGAATTCTGAAGGTAAATTCTTTTAAGTCGGCAGTGTAAGTTTCTGCCTGGTATATAACACCATTAACCGTAATTTCAGGACCATTATAACTACTTGGAATGGTCTCATCATAATACAGAGGTTCACTTGCTGTCACTATAATCTCTACATCTCCACTAGTTTCTACATTTTCATTGTAAGTTGCGTTGTAAGAGATGGTCTGACTCGTGGAATTATTAGCCCACCCCCCGCTATAATGTGTTATAGGCACTCCGAAATACTCACTCACTACCTGTACTTTTTCAATATATGGTTTAAAGTTGTCGATTATAACATTAATGTCCCTGCATTCAGAAGTATTATTCGGGTTATCCGCAAAATCTACATCATATGCTTCTAATCTTAATATGTATTTGGAGTCAGGGTATTCCGCACCTTCTTCAAATGTTGCATCCATTTCACTTCTATTTGATAAATCCCAATTTTCAGTTTTATCTTTTTTTAACCGTGTGTTAAAAAATCTATCAGAAATATCATCATTTCCACAATTGGCAGGACAACTAGTTACTATATGGATGGACGGGTTAGGATAAGCAATGGTGCCAGATGTAGGATGAAAAACATTTACTGCTTTGGTATTATCAGGCACACGATCAAACTCCAGACTATAATCATACAGGTTTACCTCATCTAAAGTTAAAAGTCTATAGGTTATACCATAAGGCGCAAGTTGACCGACAGGGTTTCCATTCGCATCTGATGCCCCACTTCCATCCGTTAAAACGTGCGGATCAATGGCATGGGCTACGATATCAATTTTATCATAAATTATTGTATAAGATACGTTATTTATATTTTGTTGATCTGTTAAGTTTAACTCTGCATGATTTAGAGTGTTATGACGAAGTCCGTTTTGGTAAAATTGAACACCGCTTTCAATGTAAGTATCTATAAAAACTGGTATTCCTGTATCAGCATCGATGTATGGATTTAGGTTATCATGAGCAAAAACAGTGTTATTCTCTTGTAGATGAAGATGCGGGGTAATATCAGTTGAAATTAACTCACCAAGATAGGTACCTT
>NZ_SMMD01000717.1 GCF_009711475.1 Fulvivirga aurantia | reverse complement strand
CAAATTCATAATTTCGGTTCTCAAAATTTCTTACTATGAAAGGTCCTATTTCTCTTTTTCTTACCCTATTGCTATTTAAACTCTGTTTTGCACAGCAATTGCAAACAGTAGTACAGCGAGGACACAACGCTTCTATCAAAGCAGTAGCGTTTACAAAAGATGGGAAATACCTCCTAACAGGTAGCCGTGATAAAACGGTAAAGCTTTGGGAAATAGCTTCTGGTCGGGAATTAAGAACTTACTATGGGCACGAGTCAACCATAAACGATATTGCCATAAGCCCGGATGGCAAAACCTTCTTGACGAGTAGTGCTGATAAAACCGCACGACTGTGGAGCATAGAAACCGGTGAGCAACTTCAAATATTTGAGGGGCATAAGGAATTACTTACTGCGGTAGATTATCACCCCAGGGGTAAGCAAGTAATTACAGCCGGGTACGATAACAATGCCATTTTATGGGATGTAGAAACAGCAGAGCAACTAGCCACATTTAAAGTAAACCCTGACAAAGGTTTAGGCTATGGCGTAGATGTAGTCTTTAGCCCTGATGGCAAGAAGGTAGTATTTGGTAACGATAACAAATCTGCTACCATCTATAATTTATCTACACTTGAGCTAGAAAATGAATATAAGCCCAGCGAAGGATGGTGCGGAGGCTGCGCCACTTTCGTAAAATACACCTCCGACAATCAAATATTGAAAGGTAGTAAAGATCATTTGTTAGAAATCATTTCTACTAAGCTCGCCTCTACAAAGACTCTTGCAAAAATAGATGACGAGCTCACAGCAATTGACTACAGTGTAGGTGGTAAAGTGTTACTTGCCAATGAGGATACCATTAAAGTTTATGACACAAGTGGCCGGCTATTATTTCAACAGAGACGAACACACGAGTTGCCAATCACGTCTGCGGCTTTCAGCCCTGATGGGCACACCATCGCTATCTCAAGTGATGAGCCCTACATTAAGCTCATATCTGCGCAAACCGGAGAGTTCATAAAAAATATAGAAGGGTACTTAAAGCAAGCAGATAAAGGTGGGCTTGAGTATGACCCTAATTCTCGGTGGGATTACTACATCAAAAGATATACAGATCTTAAAAATGATTTTGCAATCAGCCCGGATGGTAAGTATCTGGTAAAAGGTAAAATCGGCAACATGGCGAGAATGTGGGAGTTACAAACTGGTGTACTTACACAGGAGTTTAGAGGTCACACCAAGGCCGTACTCTGCATGGATTTTTCTAAAGATGGAAAAAAACTACTCACAGGAAGTGCAGACAATACCATCAAGGTATGGAATGTAGATGACGGAGAGTTACTTGCTACACTCAAGGGGCATCGGGAGCTGCTATTCACTGTAAAATTTGACGAAAATGACAGCAAAATACTTTCTACCAGTTGGGATGGTACAGTGAGAATCTGGAATGCGGAGACTTACGAGCAAATCGATTACCTGAGGCTCGAAAATGGGTCTGCCTATGATGCCCATTTCTATCAAAATGACATCTATACACTTACTGCCGGTCTCGACAAAACATTGAAATTATGGGAGGTAGATAGTAAAACACCAGTAAGAGATTTTATTGGCCATACGGATATCATTCACGACATAGCAATAAATCCTTTAAATGATGAAGTCGCCTCGGCAAGTTGGGATGGTAATATTAAAATTTGGAATGTTGCCACAGGTCTTCAAAAGAAAAGATTAAAGCACAGCGAGCAAGTTTATAGCGCGGAGTATAGTCATAAGTCAAAGTACTTAGCTGTGGGAGGATCAGATCGTTTACTAAGGCTTTATAAAACAAATAATTGGGAAGCAGATAAAGTTTTGTCAGGTCATACGGGCGCTATTACGCACGTAAAATTTACCCCTGACGACAATTACCTTATAAGTGCAAGTGACAATGGTGAGCTTATAATCTGGGATGTAAATACCGGAAGCCAGCTTATCACCTACATGGTTTTAAATGAAAACGATTGGATGGCGATTAACACAGAAGGCTTCTTCAACGCTACTCAGGGTGCTACGCAATCTATTGCTTTCGTAAAAGGCATGAAAAGTTACTCTGCAGACCAGTTTTATGATCAATATTACCAACCGGATTTACTAAACCGCACTTTCATTCAAGATGTGAAGAAGCTAAACATCAATGAAAGAATCGAGAAATATCCTCCTCCAAAAGTTACCATAGTTGCGCCACATGCATCTGAAACAGTCCGTAGCGCTGAGGTAAATGTAATTGCAACAGCAGAAGATATTGGTGGAGGAATAGAAAAAGTGAAGCTTGTACATAATGGCAAAACCGTTTTACTTGAAAATGCTCAACCAACAAATGGCAAGGTGGCCATTAATGAAACGGTTACTCTTGTGCCTGGAGTAAATAAACTCGTGGTGTCCGCCTTTAGCAGCGGTGGTATTGAGTCTTCCGGTGAGGTTGTGGAAATCACTATGGAAGGCAAATTAGCCTCTACTTTGTATTTGTTTACGGTAGGAATTAATGAATATAAAAACACCGACCTTAACCTCAACTATGCTGCGGCTGATGCTCAAAGTATAGCAAAGACGTTAGCTCAAAAGTCTAAAAAGCTTTTTGAAAGGGTTGAGACCATAAGTTTAAGCGATCAGGAAGCTACCAAAGAAAACATCATGCTCAAGCTATCAGCTCTTTCTAAAGTTGTGAAACCTCAGGATGTGCTGGTTTTTTACTACGCAGGTCACGGTAGTATGGTAGATAATAAATTTTACTTCATCCCTACCGAAAACACAAGATTATATAGTCAGGATAAGCTAGACAAGAACGCTATCTACGCGGGTAATCTACAGCAAAAGCTCAAAGATATAGCAGCACTTAAACAGCTATTAATTATCGATGCCTGCCAATCGGGGGGTAGTGTTGAACTACTAGCCACACGAGGAGCGGGTGAAGAAAAAGCATTGGCCCAGCTCTCAAGAAGCGCTGGTATACACGTGCTGGCTGCTGCGGGCAGTGAGCAATTTGCAGTCGAATTTCAAGAGCTTGGTCATGGCCTTTTCACCTATGTGCTCTTAGAAGCACTGTCAGGCAGAGCGGATGGCTCACCTAAAGATGGGAAAATCACTATTTATGAACTTAAATCGTTTATTGACGACCAGGTACCTGAGTACTCGAAAAAATATAAAGGTAAAATGCAGTTTCCCTATACTTTTTCGAGAGGACACGACTTCCCCATCGTGATTGATTAAAACTATTATTTAAATACCTGGAAAACAAGTAAGGCAGATAAGTAGGCTACGGCAGTCATATAAGTAAACTGAAGAATTGGCCACTTCCATCCTTTAGTTTCTCTATAAACAATAGCCAGCGTACTCATGCATTGCATCGCAAATGCATAGAAAACCAGTAATGAAAAGCCTGCGGCAAATGTGTACCGGGGCTCGCCAGTTTTCGGATTAATTTCGTTTCGCATTCGGCCTTTGATGGTTCCCTCATCTTCAACCCCTCCTATACTATAGATTGTGGCCATGGTGCCTACAAAAACCTCTCTGGCAGCAAATGAAGTTATAATGGCAATTCCTATTTTCCAATCGTAACCAAGGGGCTCTATGGCAGGCTCTATGGCTTTACCAAAAATTCCTGCATAAGAATGCTCGAGCTTATAGGCATCAACCTTGTTGCCAAACTCAACATCGCTTAATTGCGAAACATCATATTGAGCAGTAATCCTTTGCTCAGCCATTTCCATTTCATCGCCAGGGCCATAACTAGCCAGCACCCAAAGCACTACAGATATTGCCAAGATGATTTTTCCGGCCTCCAAAACAAAAGTCTTTGATTTCTCAAACATGGTCATACCCACGTTTTTCCATCTAGGCACTTTGTAAGTAGGCAACTCCATTACCAGGAAGCTTCTTTCCTTTGTTTTCAGGATCAACTTCATGGCAGCTGCCGACAAAATAGCTGCAAGAAAACCCAAGAGGTACATGCCCATCAAAGCAAGACCTTGAAGGTTAAGAATTCCTAAAACCGGTTCATCAGGAATAATTAAAGCAATGAGAATGGTATAAACCGGAAGCCTGGCAGAGCAACTCATAAAAGGAGTTACAAAAATCGTTATCAGCCTCTCCTTCCAGTTTTCTATCGTACGTGTGGCCATAATTGCCGGTATCGCACATGCCACTCCAGAAATCAGAGGGACAACACTCTTACCGTTCAGGCCGAACTTACGCATGATTTTATCCATGAGAAAAACCACACGAGACATATAGCCGGTTTCTTCAAGCACAGATATAAAGGCAAAAAGGATCGCTATTTGAGGAATGAAAATTACAATTCCACCTATACCTGGTATAATACCTTCTGTAAGTAGATTAGTAAGAGCTCCGGCTGGAAGAACATTCTTTAGGGCTACACTTAATTCAGAAAAAGTGAGGTCGATGATATCCATCGGCACTGTTGCCCAGGCAAAAATCGACTGAAAGATCAGAAAGAGGATAAATAAAAATATGGCATATCCCCAGATTTTGTGCGTAAATAAACCATCTAGTTTCTTAGTCCACTCTTTAGGTAGATAAGCGAAGTTTTCTTTTACAGCGGCATCAATCACATGGTTGATAGCAGCATACCTTTCTAAAGTCTCCTTCCTGCGTATGTCGTCTTTTTTGAAATCATACTTAATCGCAATCTCACCTAAGACCAACTTATCTCTATCACTAATAGAGTCGTTGATGCTATACTGCTGCAGCATTTGGTAGGCAACATAATCTTCTTCGATATTGAAGTTGCGCTTTACCTCATCGATAGCATCACCACAATGGTTTCGCGCATCAAATATGGGTTTTACCTGTCCATTTGGTTTCACCTGAGCAAGTACTTCTTTCAGCTTATCAATACCTGTTCCCTTACGAGCTCGGGTTGGCACTACCGGTACCTGTAGTCTTTCAGCCAGCTTTTTGGCATCGATGGAAAGCCCTGTCTTTTCAACAATATCCATCATGTTGAGCGCCAACACAACTGGAATATTAAGGTCTCTTATTTGAGTAAAAAGAAGTAGGTTTCTTTTAAAGTTGGACGCATCTACAATTACCACAACCATATCCGGATGCAGCGGATTTGAGCGGTTACCCAAAATATCAAAAACGATCTTTTCGTCTGTTGAGTTTGGGTATATACTATAAGTACCCGGCAGGTCAATTATCTCTGCGCGGGTTGTTTTATTAAGTTGACAAAAACCAGTTTTCTTGTCGACAGTAACACCAGGAAAATTACCAATTTTTTGATTGAGCCCAGTAAGGTGGTTAAACAGAGAAGATTTACCTGAGTTAGGATTACCTACAAGAGCAATTTTTGGCGTGCTACTCTGAGACATTTACTACTGAATAGAAATTGTAATCGCCTCATCTAACCTTAGAGAAAGGTTATAACCAGCTACGCTCACACAAATAGGATCGCCTAAAGGTGCCGCAAAATTATATTTTATTTCCGTACCCGGCAGACAGCCCATTTCCAAAAGTTTTAAAGAAAGTGCCTCATCCATAAAACCATTGATTACACCACTTTCCCCCGGACTGAGATCAACTACACTTCTTATTTTCACTTTTATTTAGATTAATTATAAACTACTGCGAAGATATGCCGTAAATCCGTCTTTAGCAAAAAACAGAGCGAAAAAGCACCCGTTCTCCTCCCTTAAAACTACCCACTAAGCTATAAGTTATACTGAGTCATGATACTGGTACTATTATTGTCTATTCTCAATATTTAAACCCTAAATAATTATACCATGAAACTCTTCTCTTTCCTATTCCTCTTCTCATCGTACTTTACCCTAGGCCAGGACATGTCGATTCCAATACCTGAAAAACCTGATCACATTTCTAAATCAGATTATCGACACACAGTAAGAATACTCAATAAGGTAAATGATAAAGGCTATGTAAATTATGCGTCATACCTGCAGGCTGCTCTTAGTTACGATGCTCTCCAGCAACCGGGTAGCATTATTCTAGACTTAGTAGATAAAGCCTTTTGCGAAGACCAGGAGGCGACCTGCCGTCTACTTCTGCATATGGACGAAGTCAGGCATATCTCCTTTAGTAATCTCAACAGAAGTGAAATCGATCGGCTTAGTAATAGATGTTATTGTGATGAGTAAAGGAAAAAAGAGACCCTTTCAAAAGTTGTAAAACAAGTCTAACAGGCATTCTGACGAAGGAAGAATCTTACTAAGCATATCGCATGATCACATTTTGTTAGTAAGA
>NZ_SMMD01000257.1 GCF_009711475.1 Fulvivirga aurantia | reverse complement strand
AACAATAATCAACATGTCTAAAACATTTTTTGGTCATCCCCGCGGATTGGCTACGCTCTTCTTTACGGAGATGTTTGAGCGCTTTAGCTATTACGGTATGCGCGCGCTGTTAATAATCTTTATGACAACAGCCATAGTAGATGGGGGACTTGGTTTCGATGACCCAACTTCCGGTGCAATTTACGGACTTTACACTATGGGTGTTTACATTTTTGCTCTTCCGGGAGGTTGGCTGGCTGATAGACTTTTCGGTTTAAAAAAGTCAGTTTGGTATGGTGGAATAATCATAGCCCTTGGGCACTTTACAATGGCCATTCCTGGGATATTAGCTGAGTTTGGTTTAGAAGATGTAACTACTACAACCAGCACAGATACAGTGCCTTTCTTTTTAGGATTGATTTTAATTGCTCTGGGTACAGGGTTACTTAAACCAAATATTAGTTCGATAGTAGGAGAGTTGTACACTAATGACTCTGGAGCTAAACGTGATGCAGGATTTTCTATATTTTATTCAGGTATAAATTTAGGAGCCTTAGTAGCTCCGCTTATTACAGCACCACTAGGAGAGTTTGTAAACTGGCACCTTGGTTTTGGTGCAGCTGGTTTATTTATGGTATTAGGTCTTATTCAATATAGACTTACAGATAAGTATTTAGCTGGTGTAGGAGAGATGCCGGAATTCAACACGAGTGAGGAAAAAGAACAGAAAAATAGCCTTCAAAAGTGGCTTAAAATTATCCTTGGAGGAGCAGCAGTAGTAGTATTGCTCATGTTTATGGGACTCATACCAATTGACGCTACTTCATTGGCTGAATTTTCTGGATACATCATTGTTTTAACAGCATTTGGATTCTTAGGCTACGTTTTATTAATGGGTGGCTTGAATGCAGATGAAAAAAAGAAAGTAATTGTAATTGGAATCGTATTCGTATTTAGTGCGATTTTCTGGTCAGGATTTGAGCAGGCAGGCTCTACTCTTAACCTGTTTGCATCTCGATTTACCGATAGAACTTTATTCGGATTTCAGTTGGCTGCAGGTACTTTTCAATCAATAAATCCAATGTTCATCGTAATATTCGCCCCAATCTTTGGAGCGATGTGGGTTTGGATGGCAAGAAAAAATCTCGAACCATCTAGTCCTGTTAAGTTTTCATTAGGACTTATATTATTAGGTATAGGCTTTTTTGTAATGGTATTTGCTGCTAAGGTTGCAGCTTCTGGAGAGTTGGCAGCACCTACCTGGTTATTACTTACGTATATGTTCCATACTTTTGGTGAGCTAAGCTTGAGTCCGGTAGGTTTAAGTTTAACGACTAAACTTGCCCCTAAGAAATTTTATAGCCAGATGATGGG
>NZ_SMMD01000005.1 GCF_009711475.1 Fulvivirga aurantia | reverse complement strand
AAGGTGTTGGAAGAACTCAATACACAGGATGACAGTCAATATTTTAGATATAGACAGCTTACTCAAAAAGATGTAAACAGTGATCTCATGGAAGTAGCTGATGTCTCAATTTCAGGAGATTTGTTTGCCGATGGAACGCCCAAAGCAAATGCCATGGTGTATTTGACTGATCAAACCGGTAATGTGATTGATTCTACCAGATCAGA
>NZ_SMMD01000233.1 GCF_009711475.1 Fulvivirga aurantia | reverse complement strand
AAGTGGTTAATTTTAAGTTTCTCATATACAGTTACTTAATAAATTTTCAATCTTTTTTTTATTTACATTGTAACATCCATTAGTTGGGGTCGTCTCCCTATTGAAACATGAGTTTAGAAGCTTTTAAAATTCGAGTACTTCCAGTAAAAGACAAGCTATATAGGTTTGCTTTCAGGTTTCTTAAAGATGAAGAGGAAGCCAGAGATATAGTGCAAGAGGTGCTTATAAAAGTTTGGAATAAAAGAGAGCAGATGTATCAGCTGGAAAATATGGAGGCATGGTGCATGAGGATTACTCGAAACATGGCATTGGATAGACTCAAATCAAAACAATATAAAAACACCGATAGCATAAAAGAAGGCTTCGATGTAAGTAGTGGTGAGGATGTAACGCCTTATCGATCAGTTGAATCAAATGATACTATGACAAACATTGCCCGAATAATATCTACACTTCCTGAGAAGCAGCGGCAAATTATTCAATTGCGCGATGTAGAGGGGTATAGCTACAAAGAGATAGTAGATATTCTGGACATCGATATGAATCAGGTGAAAGTGAACTTGTTTAGGGCAAGAAAAGCAATAAAAGAGAATCTAATAAACATCAACGCATATGGACTTTGAGAGAATAGAGCAGTTGTTGGCAAAATATTGGGAGTGTGAAACATCCCTTGTTGAAGAGAAGGAGCTTCGGAAGTTCTTTAGCGAAGAGGAGGTACCCGATCACCTCATGCCTTACAAGTCTTTGTTTGTGTATTACGAGCAAGAAAGGCAAGATGGGCAACTAGACGAAGTTTTTGATAAAAGTGTGCTCAACAAGATTAGCAGTCTGCAAGAATCAGGAGCACCTAAAAAAGGAAAAGTAGTAAGGCTTTTTTATGACATAAGCAGAGTAGCAGCAGTAGTGCTTGTAGTGGTTACGGCAGGTTATTTTGTAAAGCAAGAGTACATGGATAAGAAAGAAGAGGTACAGCCATATCTTACCGATACTTTTGAAGATCCACAAGCGGCCTTCGAGGAAACCAAAAAAGCCTTTAAAATGATATCAGCCAATTTTAATAAAGGTAGGCAAGAAGCCCGGAAGGTGGGTGTCTTTAATGACGCTCAAGAAAAGGC
>NZ_SMMD01000406.1 GCF_009711475.1 Fulvivirga aurantia | reverse complement strand
CGGTAGATAGTTTAAGAGACGAATAAAACTAAATGCGATGCTAAAAAACTATTTTAAAACTGCTGTAAGATCTCTATTGAGAAATAAGGGATACACTCTAATTAACGTGTTTGGGTTGGGTTTGGGGTTATGTTGTGCGGTAATCTTGTTTTTACTGGCTCACTATGTGTCAAGTTATGATTCATTTCAAGAGAATTATGATCGTGTTTACAGGTTAGTCAACACCTCCATTGGCCAAGGTGGCGAAAAAGACCACACACCAGGTGTTCCTTTGCCACTTCCCGAGGCATTGCGCACGGATTTTCCTGAATTAGAAAGAATCGTTTTAACACGTAATCACCATGGTGAGCGGCATTTTACTATTGAGCCTGACTCAGAAAAACCGAAATTTTATGAGCTCAAAAGTGATCGATTGGTTTATACTCAGCCAGAATACTTTGATATTTTTACAGTAATATGGCTAGAGGGAAATAGAAATAAAGCCTTAGAGCAACCTAATAGCATTGTCGTTTCTAAGTCAATTGCAGACAAATTTTTTCCTTCGCAAAGTGCGCTGGGTGAAACCATTATTTTAAATAAAGAGACTCAGTTGCTAATAACGGGAGTGGTTGAAGACGCTCCCGCTAATACTGACTTTCCATTTAATATGTTTGTCTCTCTTGCCACAGTGCAAGATGAGATCAAAGAAAGCGGGTGGGGGAGTGTGAGTAGTGATGATCATTGCTACATCTTACTTGCTGAAAATGATAGTCCATCAAGGTATACCAACCGTATAGAGCGTTTTGTTGAGAAGCATATCGAAGATAATGACCAAAATAGTGTTTATCAGTTACAGCCCATGCGTGATTTTCATTTCAATGAACATTGGAGTAACTATAGTTTCAAAAGCGTAAGTAAAAATCAGATACTTATAATGAGGCTAATTGGTCTCTTTCTAATACTTACAGCCTGTATCAACTTTGTTAATCTATCTACAGCTGTAGCTATCAGAAGATCACGGGAGGTGGGTGTCAGAAAGGTGCTCGGCAGTTCCAGAGGACAGCTTATAGCTCAGTTCCTTGCTGAGTCTTTTGGAATCATCTTCCTTTCTGCACTTATCGGGCTTGGATTGGCCGAACTACTTTTGCTATATGTGAATCCTTTCATGGATGTCAACCTTGATATTCCATGGTTCGAACCGTCATTTATTTTAGGTGTGGTATTTGGGTTGTTTTCAATAACGGTACTTTCAGGTTTTTATCCTGCCTTAATTCTCTCTGGCTTTAAACCAGCGCTTGCTCTTAAGAATCTGATAACTACCAAAAATAGTGGTAAACTTAATTTGCGAAAAGGGCTGGTTGTCTTTCAATTCTTTATATCTCAGGTCTTTATTATAGGAACAATTGTAACGCTAAGTCAACTAAATTATATCAAAAACGCTGATTTAGGTTATAATACGGAGGCACTTATCAATATTAGAATTCCTGAAGACGATCAGTCTAAAAAACAAACTATAAAACAGCAGCTTTCTCAATTGAGCGGTGTCAATGAAGTGAGCCTGGTATTTAGTAATCCATCCTCTGGCTCGGTCTCGGTAAGCGATTTTCGTGTAGAAGATGACCCTGAAGAATATTACAGTGCTATGAAATTCGGAGATGAAAATTATCTCACCATTTACCAACTTAAACTTCTTGCAGGAAGAAATTTGAGACCTTCAGATACTTTGAGAGAAGTTATTGTCAATGAAAAATTTTTAGAATATATCAATCATAAGGGCAGTTATGAGGAGGCAATAGGTAAACAGCTTAAGGTTTGGGGTAAACACATACCAATAGTGGGAGTGGTTAAAGACTTTCATGCGGTCTCTTTACGCAATGAATTAATGACTATTATGATTTTTAGTCATATGAATGCGTACCGCACGATAACCTTGAAAGTGGATATGGCCAATTTTAATACTACCAGATCAACCATCGAAAAAACCTGGAAAGCAATCTATCCGGAGTTTGATTACGAGCACGAATTTGTGGATGAGCAGTTGGCTCAATTTTACGAGGGTGAAAGAAAGATGACTATCTTTTTTTCGGCAGCCTCAGCGATTGCCATTTTCATCGGTTGCTTAGGGTTGTTTGGGTTAGCATCGTTTATGGTATCCCAAAAGGTGAAAGAGATTGGGGTTAGAAAAGTGTTAGGCGCATCATCCATAAGTATTATTGGCTTATTTACTACATCATATATAAAACTCATCGTACTGGCTTTTGTCTTGGCAGCTCCAGTTGCCTGGATTATTATGAGTGAGTGGTTACAAAATTTCCAATATAAAATAAGCCTTGGTCCGGTGGTGTTTATTACTGCTTTGGTTGCCACATTGCTAATAGCAGTACTTACAGTAGGTTATAAATCACTACGAGCAGCATTAGCCAACCCGGTAGATA
>NZ_SMMD01000837.1 GCF_009711475.1 Fulvivirga aurantia | reverse complement strand
TACCAGAAAATTTTACCGTAGATATTCCTAATACTATCAGTAGTAGTATTGATGGCTCGCTTAGTGGTAAAAAAGCTAGTCCGTTGAGTGGTAGAGAAGCGGGTGATGGTGATGGCTACATCGAAGGAAATGAGATTTATGAAAGTCTTAGATATTTTATAGCGTTAGGAGAGCACTCTGCTGAAGTTATAGAATTTACTTTACAAATTGCTTCTGCGCTTGAGCAGCAAAACATCAACGAGCTTTCATTTACAAGTGATGATGATGGTAGAGATAAAAAACTTATTATCACAAGAGGTGTAACCAGAGGTGGCGTATCATATGAGTATGAAATGACCATGTTTGATGTGGCTGATGACAAAATGGGACTACAGTTACTTTGGAATACCAGCCCTATAAAAGGAGTAGGTATCTTAAACTTACACCAATATCGACAGAACTGAAACTGACAACGAAAATGCATTCATAAGAATAGATTACTCAGAGGACGATGTAAACTATGAAGCTACAATGGCAGTATCTATTTCTGGACTGAATATTGAAAATAATGGAGATATCAACGCGATGAAAATGTTTGTTGGTAAAAATGGTGATGTTGTTGAGATCATGGGTAACTCAAACCACCCTGATGTTGCAATCATAGATGAGCAAAACCCAATCAGCAGAAATTATGCTTTCGTGGGTAGAGGCGATGAAGTAGCTGATCTTGGTGTAGTAAAGCTTGCACTACCTCCTTCTGATGTTGATACTGATGATGTATTGGTTGATTATTCTGTGTATGCCGTACTTGATGCGGAGATCAAAGCAGCAGGTTATAACGATCAGGCGGTTATCGATGATATTTTAAGAGATGCGCTTTCTCCTGCATATTTCAACGCAGCTGGGTTTATCGCTTCAGGCGAAGAGAACAAGCCTGCTTCATTTAGCGATGAGTTTGTAGACCTTTCTGGAATGAAGCCGTTTGTGCCGGTTGCAGTTAGAGACCTTGAAGTGACTTTTATCAAATAACAATAGTTGGCTTATTGTTATGAGAAAGGCCTGTTCTCCAGTGTTGGGAGACAGGCCTTTTTACATTTTATCCTTCCAGTAAATTTATACTTACAGTCGCTAATTCACCGTCAGGAAATTTCTTAAAATGATCCTGATTAACTGTGAGCCCCGCTTCCTGAGCTATTTTATGAAAAACTTCTACCTCCACAATATATTGGTCTGAGTAACCATGAGTAGCATCATAGGCTGTAACTGCGGTCTGCCCTAAATTTTGCGCTGCCAGATGTGGAGGAATGGTATGTAATTCTATTACCAGCAAACCAAATTTTTTAACAAAAGGAGCCCATTTCTTAAAATGTACTAACAAGGATTCTTCAACCAGATTATTGCTTAACCTTTTACCCTTGGTAGCAAAAGCACCTGTAGATTTACTGTGTCTGTCCTGGGTTTGAGTATCAGGTTCTTCCCAGATTCGGTTATGATCGAGAAACGTACGCACGTTTAGTAAGTCCTTAATGTCGATTCCATAGTTTTCCTGAAGGTCCTTGGCGAGCAAGTCAGGTCTACCTATATCGCCCCAAATGATCTTAGCCCAAATGTCTGCAGCAATTAAATTTGATTTTGTAATATCAAGTGCCGCTTCGTTATAATCGGCACCTACTAAAAACAGAGGGTGCTCATCGAGCATTTTGCCTCTTGAGGTTTGCTTTTCGATTACATCGAAGATATGCTTTAGAAATGCCCCATTACCACAACCCATATCTAAGATGCCTTTTGGCTGCTCGGCAATGGGCCTATTAAACATGTCAATTATAATTTCATCAACTACCTTAAAGTAGGCGGAATGTGCCCCACCACTTCCCCAAACATTCATTTCGCGGTCTACATGCTCTTCGGGCACTCCTTTTTGTTTACTGAAGTAATTTGGGTCGCCAAAAATCAGTTCATCCAGCTTTCTAAAAGTAGGTATGTACGAAACCGTAACCCCATAGGCACTGGCTCTTCTTGCATAAAACAGACCCTTTTCAGTAAACTGATAGGTGCCATTAGTTTTCTTAAACCAATCGAGATCAACAAATATGTCGAGCAATCGCCTAAAGCTTTCTGCATCGCTATGAAACTCTTCAGGCCTGAAAGAAGCCTCCATAAAATATTTGTGAAACATACCGCTCATGCCAAGCCTCACAACGGTCGGTCCTACAATTATTCCTTCGATGTGAGCCAGTACTTGTTGTTGCACCTCATTTTTCACCTCATCTTCTGTGTCCTTTAAACCATAGCTGTTTTTATACTTATCAAAAATTGCAGCAAGTCGATTAAATGGTTCGATATCAAACTTGCGGGCATGAAATTTTTCTGAAAAGCGCAATAACTCAACTACATCCTCATATAATGGAATAAGATCAAAAGCATATTCACCTTTGGTGGTCATCTGGTAATTGAGAGCGTCTTTTTTATTATCAAGGCCTTGTTCCAGCCATCCCTGTGAGGCCATGATTCTCAATGCTACATTTAAGTAACCTTCATTTGCACCAAACTGCTGAACTGCTTCTTGCAGAGTAACCGACCCATGCTCCTTTATGTACTTTATAACTCCTTTTTCGTATAAGGTGTATGCCGAAGGTGCCGTACCAATACCATCAAGATGTCTGAAAAGTTGGTTGCGTAATTCGTACTGTTCTTTTTTAGAAAGCATAGATTAAATATTTACAAACGCCATTTAAATCATTTGTGCTTTGAATGTAAAAGGACGTTTATTTAATTGAAGTCAAAACTTAAATAAAAAATATGAAAACAACGACATTATTTTTTCTAGCGAGCTTGACCATAACGGTCGCCATGGCTCAGCAGCGAGACTACTATGAAGAAATACCTGAATTGCCGGAAAACTATACGGCAGGTACTGTAGCCGGACGTATGGTCGATGGTTTGGGTTTTAGATTTTATTGGGCCACTGCCGACCTCAGACCTGAGGATTTGACATATAGGCCTGCAGAAGATACCCGCACTATATTAGAAACAGTCGACCACATCTATAGTATGTCTGTGATGATTTACAACGCAGTGCATAAAACATCTGAAAAATCAGACAATAGCCTCAGTTTCGAAGCCAAGCGAAAGCAAGCCCTATTAAACTTTGAAAAAGTAAGTAAAGTGCTTAAAGCGAGCAAACCTGAAGATATGGAGTCATATGAAGTGATTGGCAGGACAACGAACTACCCTTTTTGGAATCTGATCAATGGCCCTATTGCAGATTGTTTGTGGCACTGTGGTCAGATTGTCTCTCATAGGCGAGCAGCAGGTAATCCTTTTAACTCAAACGTGAGTGTCTTTATGGGTAAGCTGAGGTCAAATTAATTGAGAAGAACTCTTTTCTGAAGAATCACCTGGCGGTTTTTGCCAAATTCTTCTAATGTAATTCTCACGGTATCATTATTTTTCAAATGATCTTTTACTTGAAAGAAAAGTGAGCAATGGTCCTGATTTTCCATGTCAGTATCAATATTGTCAACGGCTAATACACGACTATCAGTAATAATCCCTGCGTCAGCCGCAGGGCTATTTTCAAAGACACTCCCAATAATCATCTCGTTGTTTTTATTGGGGCGTATATCGAGACCAAATGATTTTATATTCTTAGGTATATTGGCGGTTTCGGTTGGTGAAATATAAAACTTGCTATTAGGAAAGTCTAAGGTGACAATACGACCTTTTACGAACTTCATACCGACCTTGGTTTTATCAGTGTGGCTCATATCAGTTACCACATTATGCATAAGCTCCTTGCCGATTTTTACTTTATTGAGTTTTATTTCAAACTGAGTGGTATCATCACTACCAAAAATGCCTGATGAACCAAGTCCTCTACCTGTAAGCACCTCAATCGCGCTGGCTTTGCCTTTTTTCTTGGCTGATAAGTAAGATTTATAGGTAACTGTAATAAAGTGGCTCGAGCCGGTATCAAAAAGTGCATAACCAACATCACCTTTGTTGATTTGCACCGGTATATAAGGCGACTGTTGTCCACCTACTTTTTTCATGCTTATTGATTGGCCTAGAGGTGACTCCAAGCGACTGATGTCATCAGTGATGACTATTTGTTCGTTTACCGGGTCTAGCTGCCAGACACAACTATTCATAAGGTTTGAACCAATTATACCATCAAAGCCGAGGCAATCAAGTATGATCGATTGTTTGAAGTCGATAACATAGCTCGTTACATTTTTAAAAGATATCGGCCCGATATTAACTTCATTAATTTTGCCATGATTTAGGCGTCCTTTTCTCAACCCACTACTACTGGTCACACTGCTGCCGGTTGGTTGAAAATCAATCTCTTTAGCTACCTCAGCGCTTATTGAAAACGGAGCCCCGGTATCGACTAAAAACCTGTAGTTATTGCCTTTAATGGTGACAGTCGCAAACATCAAGTCTACATTCATATCAACGGGAATGGTCTCTAAAAATAACTGTTGAGGAATTTTTGTTTCCACCCATTTGCTTCCAGCACCGCAAGCACTCAAGGCAAAAAGAAGTAACAGAATAGAGGTTTTTTTAAGGAGGGGTTTTATGCCAATCGGTCTTGCCATGGGTTAAAATTTGCCTTCGTGTTCTATCGCCTGCTTTACATGAGCTAAATGGTGGTTGCAATGCCACGCATATGAACCAATTACTTCTGCCAGTCTGAACTTACGACCGTGCTCTGGGTGGAAATAAAGTCGTGATAAATCCTCGTCTTTTAAGCTTCTTAATAATTTTACCCAGCGTCTATGTAGTCCTTCCAGAATAAGCAATGAATCACCAATATCATCATTATCAGCATCAGGTAATACGGCCCATTTTGCTTCCAAATAGGGTCTTATTTCTGGAGTATCCTCTGTAATGGTAAGCTTACACCTGCAATATGCGTTGATGTGGCTATCGGCACAATGGTGCACTACCTGCCTGATTGACCAACCCTCAGGCCGGTATAACCAACTTAGCTGCTCACTGGAAAGTGATCTTACCTCTTTTTCCAATGAGGAAGGGAAGGCTTCTATATCCGTTATCCATTTTTCGATATCGGCTGAAGTAATATTTTCTGGAGGAACAAATTCGCCTATCGGATATTTCAGTTTTTCTAATTCGAGGGTTTCCATAGTCAGTTAAAGCTTAGTAGTAGAAAGTTACAAATAACCAATTGATACGGGGGTTGTTTTTACATTATACGTTGTAATAAATCCGTAAACGGAATTTTACTTCTATAAATAACTACGAAAAACCAACCGAAAATATTATGGCAAAAGATCACGGACCAAGTATTAAAGATGACGAAGCCTACGAAGAACTAAGAGACAAAGGCTATAGTAAAGAAAAAGCTGCCCGAATAGCTAACACAGACCGTCAGGAAGCTGGCAAAAAGGGAGGTAAGCATGATAAATATGAAGAGTGGACAAAAGAAGAGTTGTATGAAAGAGCTCAGGAAATCGGAATAGATGGTCGCTCAGACATGGATAAACAAGAATTAATAAAAGCTTTAAGAAACCACTAAATAAAAAGATATGATCAAGGAAGGCTCAAACGTAAAATGGAAATGGGGCGATGGCTATGGCAAGGGTGAAGTAAAAGAAACGTTCACCAGAGAAGTAACACGTACTATAGATGGCAATGAAGTGACTAGAAAAGGAGAACAAGGAGATAAGGCATTATTGATAAAACAAGAGGATGGCTCAGAGGTATTAAAACTCGAAAGTGAAGTGGAAAAAGATTAAGCTTATCTCTATTCCTGTTAAAAAGAGGTTGGATTTTTATTCAACCTCTTTTTTTATGGATGTCGATGTATAGTGTTAGGTGCAGCTTAATAGGAAATTTATTAAAAAACTTTTCATTCAGTTGTAACCATTTTTACTACCTTAAGTATCCTACCGCGAACAACAACAATTCAAAGTTATAATAAGAAAAAATGACTGATGAGGCGCTTATGCTGGAGGTGAAAAATGGGGACTTGAAAAAGGCTTCTATTTTATTTGACAGATATCATAAACGTCTGTACAACTTCTTTTTAAAAATCTCTTTTGATAAGGAGCTTGGGCACGATCTCACTCAAAATACCTTTCTGAGGCTTATAAAATATCGAAAGACGTATAAAGAAGGCAGCAAATTTCAGTCATGGGTCTACCAGATGGCGCGTAACATTTACGCTGATCATTATCGCAAGAACAAGGTGTTGATTTCTGATTATGATGAGGTAGATGAAATTAAAAATAAACTTGAATTGGTAGATGAAACCATAGTGCAGGATGAGCGTGAGAAATTGCTTTATATCTCATTGTTTAGGCTTACGCCAGAGCAAAGAGAGGTGCTTATTCTTACCAGGTTTCAACAAATGAAATATGAAGAAGTAGCACAGGTGCTTGAGACCTCTGTGGCCAATGTAAAAGTAAAAGTACATAGAGCCATTAAAGCTTTGCGAGACAAGTATCTGGAGCTGGAAAAAATATAGGTATGGAAGACAAGAAAATGGAAGAACTCATGATCGACTATATCGATGGACGCCTCACTGGTGAGTTAAAAAGCTTCGTAGAAAAGCACATCACCAAAACGGAAGAAAATCGAAGGGAATATGAGTCACTAAAAAAGACAGTGGCATTGATTAATGCCGATCGGGAACATGAGCCGGATAGTAGTCTCAAGCTAGACTTTCTAAATAATTTGGAAGAAGCTATTGAGAGTGAGTCTGGTAAAAAGAGAAGAGTAGTGAAGCTCCGCAGTGAAAACTACTGGCAGATAGCAGCTGCAGTAGCACTATTAGCAGTAGGTATACTTGGAGGCATGTGGTTTAACCAAAATCAGGAAAAGCAAGCGCAAATGCTTGCGATGCAAGAAGAGGTGGAGGCTACCAAGCGAATGGTGATGTTAGCGCTCGATAATCAAAATTCTGCGAGCGAAAGAATGATGGGTGTAAACGCAAGCTACGAGCTGAGCAAGGCCGATACGGACATAATTAATGCGCTGGTAAAGACCATGAACGAAGACGATAATGTAAATGTACGCTTGGCAGCTATAAATGCCTTGTCAAAATTTTCAGATCAACCTCACGTGCGTAGTGCTCTGATCGCTTCACTGGAAAAGCAGCGTGATGCTATTGTACAAATTACATTAATCAACCTGATGGTAGAGATGAAGGAAAGAGGAGCAATCAATGAGCTCAAAGAAATGATTGAAGACAGTACCAATATAGAGTCTGTAAAAGACGAGGCTCACATGGCAGTTTTCAAGCTATCGTAAACAGAAATAACAACTCGAAATAAATAGGATAAATTAAAAAAGAACTAAAAATGAAAAATTTACAATTAAATGCATTGGCAGTATTATTAATCATTATAGCCTACATACCTGCTACAGCTCAACAACATAAAATAGCCATGAGCAATGGCATTTTGGAGTTTAGCGAGCTAAGTGAGGTATCAGTAGAGGGATATGATGGAAGTGAAATAATAATAGAGCCCACACATAATTATGAAATACCCGAGCGAGCCAAAGGCCTGAAGCCAATCAATGCATTGGGTCTTTCAGACAATACAGGTATCGGTTTGTCGGCCAAAAAGGATGGCTCAACAGTTACTATTTATCAGGTGGCTAGAAATAATGACGCTAAATACACGGTAAAAGTACCAAAAGGCGTGATGGTGAGATATCATAATTCATCAATTCACGGAGACGATTTTCAGGCCAAAAATATGAGTAATGAAATAGAGGTGAAAACCCACGGTGGCGATATACATCTCATCGACATTACCGGTCCGGTTACAGCCAGTTCGGTTCATGGAGATATAGATGTAAAATTTAGTAACCTGAATCAAAAGCTGCCAAGTGCAATTGCCTCCGTACATGGTGATGTTGATGTAGCTTTTCCTTCAGCTGCCAGTGCAGAATTGAGCATCGCGACCAATTGGGGAGAGGTTTATTCAGACCTTGATATCGAGGTAGAGGCCAAGGACGGCATGAAGGTATATGGTGCTAAAAAAATTAAAGGCAAACTCAACAAGGGTGGAGTTGCCATGTCAGTTTCATCTACCCATGGCAATGTTTATTTAAGAAAGCGATAACAACAACCTATGAGATGTCTCAGGTCATGAGACATCTCCAAATTCTCAAAAACTCAACAACAATGAAATTCTTAATGATAGGCATTCTGCTATATTTCAATACAGCAGTACTAAGCCAGACAACGATAAACCAAACAGCGAGTACGCAGGGTATTGATCTCGTAGAAATGTCATTTAAATACCCTGAAATGATAAAGATAACTACCTGGGATAAAGATGAGATTCGGATCACAGGTTCCGTAATGATAAATAATGGTGAGAGTGATGATGCATTTAAGCTTGACATAAGTCGTAAAGATGGTAAGCTTGTGGTCACCTCAGCCATTGAAAATTTAGAAAGCTTGCCCAAACGCATAATGATTAAGCGTGATGGTGAGAAGTATTACTTCGATACCGATGATTTTAAAGACAAGGAAATTCAGGTGTTTCTAGATGAAAAAGGTGGAGGACATCAGTATCAGATGCATGGCGTGATTAAAGAAATAGAGCTGGAAATCAAAGTTCCAAGGCGTGTGGCTTTAAGTATAGAAGCCAAGTATGGCTTGGTAGAGTTATCTGATGTACCTGCACCTGTAGAAATTGTATCCAAATACGGAGGAATAGACATTACACTTCCGGCTTCTTCGCCACGCAATATTACTGCCCGTATTGAATTTGGAGAGCTCTTTAGTGATTTGGACCTTACCTTAGACAGATCCGCCTCATCTTCGGGTGAGTATTACAAATGGACAACGGTAGTAGCAGCCCTCAGTGGGGGAGGAGCCAAGTGCAATCTCGAATCTAAATATGGTAATTTGTATATCAGAGGTACTAATTGACTCATATTTATCGCGTTCTTAACCAGATAAAGTCAAGTAATATTGAGCAGACTATAAAAATCACACCTGCCCATTTTGATTTACTCCAACCATTTAATGAAAAATGCCACAACCAGATAATAAAAAAAACTAGACAAGCGAACCAATGACAAGCAAAAGTGGTGAGTGCTCCGTAGCTTAATTTATTCCAGTTCATTATCAAGAATAGAGTGTAAGCAAGTGTGCCAAATATTGCTAATAAATTAAAAATTTTTTTGGTCATGTTCAATTGCAATTTACTCCAGAGACATAAGGTCTATTTCCATTAAGAACTTCTTTATACTCTTGATAATTTGGCCGTACAATAACGGGATTTCTTATATTAGCTATTCCTCCAATGTCTTCGGTGTAATTTTTTATTTTTTGTTGAAGTGCAGTCCATACATTGTTGGCCTCATCCAAAATATCTGCATTAGCTAACATTCCAACTTCTCTTACTAGTGTTTGAGCTGGACCACGTATTCGATCAACTCCTCGAGTATAAAAATTGTATGTACCATCACCATTATTTGTAAACCCAAACCGCCTAAAACCAGCTACTGGGTGACGCCAGTTTCGAGGATCTTTAATAGTAAGAAAAGTCCAACTTGTAGAAGACCTATTAATACAGATGACAGAGTCATCATCAATCATAGAAATACTTAATATTGAGCCTAGAGCGGTTTGTGGATTCTGCCATCTTTCACCTTCCCCTGGCAAATCTGGATGAGGATAGAACTCAGCAGTATTACCCAAATTATCAAAAAAATTAAGTCTCATATATTCCAAAAATTCTTGTGGTGTTGTTCCTAAGGGAAGCTGGACATCTACAGAAAAACAATCCAGATTCACAGCAATACCAAAACCATCATTAATGCCCTGTAAGTCCCATGCAAAACTTAATTCTTTATTTTCTTGATTTAGTACTTCAATTCTTTCTTTTACTGAGTAAGGAATATTAGTTGATCTTACATTTTTCCATTTTCTGAGTTGCATACAATCTATTTCTTCCTGATTAAAGAGTGCAAACTCGTCTTCATTAAGTTGATTTTCTAAATATGATAACCTTTCCTCATCAGTAGTAGGTAGATTCTCAAATCCAATAATATCTACGGAATTACTATTGTTTCCACCTCCATCTGAGTCTCCTTCCAAACCAATTCCTAAAGGTGTTCCAATAGCTTCACCTGGGCCTTGACTTGATCCACCTG
>NZ_SMMD01000561.1 GCF_009711475.1 Fulvivirga aurantia | reverse complement strand
GATTTATTTAATTTATTAAACGGTACGTTGAGCTGAAGCAAAGCTTCTGTTACTGATTGTTTACTAAATGGTTTTGCAATAAAAAAATCAGCTCCCTCTGACTTGGCTCGCTGCTTTTCAATATTGCCATCATAAGCACTTATCACTATAATTTTAGCATTAGGATTACTGTCTTCTACCTCCTCTATCAGGTGAAACCCCAGCCCATCTGGTAAATTGAGGTCTAAAAAAACCACATTATACTCCGAGCTTCTCAGTTTTAACTTCCCTTCTTCTATATTATTAGCATACGAGGTGTCAAAGCCCAGCTTTTTCATCATGCCTGTAAGTAACATACATATCTCCTTCTCATCATCTACAACCAGTACATTATTCATTAACCATAGTTTTTATTCGGTGCCTTTTGATTACTTCAATTAGCGACACTGAAAAATTTGTACCACGATTGTGAAATAACTACCAATACAAATTAAACGCGATTATTGGCATTCTGTTCACAAAGTGGGTAAAAATTTCCCCAAATGCTTGGGTAAATATTTACACGTGGCTTGTTCCGTTTAAACCTTATGTATTACTTCGTGTTTTTATAAGACTTAATAAAGGCTGCTATGAAAAATTATGAATACACTTTTGATGAATACGCCACGAAAATTCTACCCAGGCGCGTAGAAATGATCGAATCATTATTACCCAATGCATTTAAAATCAGTAGATTGTTTGGAAAGGGTGTCGGTGAAAAGGGTGTGATAAAGAGACTAGGCAGAATGGCAGACTTTAAAGGCATTTATCTTTTTATAAAGGGAAGTAAGGTTGTTTACATCGGTACTTCCGAGAAAGTGATCAACCGGCTCGTCTACCACATAAAAGGCCACACCAAATATCAGGCTCACCTAGCTTGGGAGATTGCAAAAGATCGTGGACTATGGGTGAATAAAAAAATGGAAGTGCCAGATCTCGATGCAGCAAAGGCAGAAGTTTTTAAATTGAAAGTGCTCTTTTTAGAAATTACTTCTCCCGTAGAAAGATACCTGATTGAAGCCTATGCAGCGATGCATTTCGAATGCAAATTCAATTATTTCGAGAGTAGGTGATCACTCATTAAGCTTTTTGTGAGGATTATCGACCTCTTTTATTTCCAGAAAGACGGCATCATTACTTGGCCTTATATTGCTACCAATGTCTCTGGAATATACAAATGTAAACTCAGCGCCAAAGAGTAGAATAACGCACGAATAGTACACCCAGACTAGTAACAACACCAAAGAACCGGCTGCCCCATAGGCATTGCCTACTGAGCTGGCACCTAAATAAAAACCAATCAGGTATTTCCCCAAGGCGAAGAGCAAAGTCGTTACAAACGCTCCTACCCACACATCTCTCCATTTAATTTTCGCATCTGGTAATACCTTAAATATCAAAGCAAATATGAGTGTTATGATACCTAAAGACACCAAAGCATTGATACCCGAAATAATATAGAACGTGACACCTGATAGCCACTCTTCCAGCATATTGTTGAAGATCACTATGAGAGCATCTATAACTAAAGACACCAACAACAGAAATCCAATGCTCATGACCATCGCAAATGACAATACACGATTCATAATGTAGCCCAGCACCTCTTTCTTTGGCTTAGGTTTAATTTTCCAAATTGAGTTTAAGGCATTTTGCAGCGACATAAAAACAGTGGTCGCACTAAATATAAGAGTGCCTATACCTACAATTTTGGCGATTATACTCGAAGCTGACTGGCTGGCATTTTCCATAATCTTCGTTACCTGGCCAGCGCTTTCACTTCCAAACATGCGTTGTATCTGGTCTATTATTGTCTGTTTTACTTCCTGATCTTCATAAAAATAACCAGCAATCACCATGGTAATTATTAAAATGGCAGGTAAAGAAAAGATGGTATAAAAAGCAATTGAAGCGCTATAACCCATTGGGTCATCTTCAAAAAACTTCTTTCCTGTGGCTTTGAATAATTTAAAGTATCGGATTATCTGCTTTTTCACTTCTTAAATATTTGCTTCATTTTCTCCTCAAAACTTTTCCCTTTCTTTCTGGAAACATCATCTCTCATAAGCAGCCCGAGTGGCTTCAAATTATCATAATACTCACATGCTACTTTTAAAATTGCTGCATATGGTAAGAACAAGACCATTCCCGCTATTCCCCAAACTGCACCTCCTATAATTAGTGCCAGTATCGAGGCAAGTGCATTTACATTAAGATTACCTCCTACAATTTTTGGACTAAGGATATTACCCTCAAGTAGCTGTACAAACCAAAAAACGCCTATTACACCCAGGGGATACCAATAAGAGTCGTAGTTCATAAAGGCATAAATTGCCGGTATTGCACCACCTATTGTGGTACCTACATAGGGGATAATTGCCAAAAAGCCTGCTAGAAAACCAAAGAACAAGGCATAATCGATACCTATGATAAACAGTCCCAGGCTATTGAGTGTACCTAAAATTAAGATAAGCACAAACATTCCCGTAAGATACTTTTGGCCTATGCGTTGTATATTGCTAATCATTTCAGAAAAAGCACTTTGGTTTTGCTCTTCCGCAAAACTTATAAAGGCATTTCTAAATTGTTTTCTGTAGAGAAGAATCAAGAAAGTATAAATGATAGATAAGGTAAGGCCGGTAACAAATAAGGCCGTACGATTGAGTGTGTTAGACAACATACCTCCGGACTTATTACTAAACCACTGGAGCCCCATACTCACGATACTGTCTTTATCTACATTGGGTATTATCGATACATTTTTATTTAAAAACTCTGTAACAGCCACTAATACTTCATTCAACCGTTGGCTGAAGTCGTCTAACTCCTGAAGAATATCAATGATTTGGGTCGAAAACAGGACTGTTATACCCAGAAGAACTAACGTAACTGATAGCATTGTCCAGATAATGGCCCATGCTCTACCCACACCCTTTTTCTCTAGCCACCTGCAAACAGGATATAATATAAAGGCGATTAAAAGGCCAAATGCCAATGGTACCAACACCGTACGCCCGAGATATAGCAAAAATATCACGGCAAATACGGTCGCTAGCGTGTAAAAGGTATTCTTAAAAGAAATGGTCATTGAATAACCTGCGTTCGGGCGGTTAAGATTATATCTTATGAAGGTTTATGGTTAATACTGGCATATCAGCATGTTTATTCATTTCTTCAGACATATTGGTTTGAAATACTCTGAAAAAACCACCATCAGCGTGGGTTAGCACTGCCACTGCACCTGCATTTATTTGGTGACCATAATTTAACAGTCCTTTTTGTTCGTCTCCATTATTTACCACAGCAATTTTGTAGTTGAGTAGGCTGTGGTCTTTGGCGAATTTCTCCAGTTTGTTTTCTACCTCTCCCTTATTGTTGTCATCAGTTACATGTACAAGATGCACCTCAGAAGCAAGGCCTGATGAGAAGTCGTTTATATATGAGATGGCTCTCACAAAATTATCTTCGTCATCTTTCTTAAATTCAACACCCAATACAATTTTTGAAAAGTTTCCTATAACATCGTTTTCTCTTACAGTAAGCACAGGGCATGGCGCTAACTCAATTACCTGCTGGGCGTGATTACCGGTAAAAAACTCTTTCGCATTTTCTTCGCCTGTAGTACCCATTACTACCAAATCGATATTATGCTCTTTAATAAATTCCTCAACCCCATCTTCAAAACTCTCATCATATACTTCAGTTTTGATTTCTACACCATCACCAGAATTTTCTGCGAGGGCATTTAAGTCTGCATAATTTTTTCGCACTAATTGAAGCGTATATATCTGCTCTTCATCCGAAACAGGCTTTTTCATTTCGCCAAAGGCACTAAACGTTTTGCCAAAAGGATGCTCATGGAAGTTTACGAGATCAATTTGCCCTCCAGACTTTTTAGCTATCTGAACAGCTACTTTTAAGGCATTTTCAGAAATTTTAGAAAGGTCGGAAGGAACTAGTATTTTTTTCATAATAGGGTTTGTTTTGGTTTATCTACATTATAGGAAAAAATCAGACCAAATCAT
>NZ_SMMD01000192.1 GCF_009711475.1 Fulvivirga aurantia | reverse complement strand
ATGAAAAGGGCCATGGATTTAGCAAAACTTGGCCTTGGTAATGTTAGTCCAAACCCATTGGTGGGCTGCGTTATAGTATACGAAAATAGAATTATTGGTGAAGGTTGGCATCAAAAATATGGTGGGCCACATGCTGAGGTTAATGCTATTGAGTCAGTAGTAGATAAAAAACTACTGCCTAAATCTACGCTTTATGTAAATCTTGAGCCTTGTGCCCATTTTGGCAATACCCCACCATGTGCTGATCTTGTCGTGTCTCATGATGTAAAAAAAGTTGTGATCGCTAATATCGATCCTAATCCTAAGGTAGCAGGAGGAGGTATAAAAAAACTCAAAGATGCGGGAATTGAGGTAGTTACGGGTATTTGTGAGAAGGAAGGTCTGTGGCTAAACAGAAGGTTTTTTACCTATATGGAAAGACAGAGGCCTTATATTATATTAAAATGGGCTCAAACCCAGGATAGTTTTGTTGCCAGAAAGAATTACGATTCTAA
Organism: Fulvivirga aurantia; assembly: GCF_009711475.1. Lineage (GTDB taxonomy): Bacteria > Bacteroidota > Bacteroidia > Cytophagales > Cyclobacteriaceae > Fulvivirga > Fulvivirga aurantia. The sequence continues at coordinate 407 of NZ_SMMD01000192.1, read as the reverse complement.
ATGGATAAGCAATGCCTACAGCCGCCAGCTGGTACATAAATGGCGCAGTGAAGAGCCGGCCATACTGGTTGGCTATCAGACGGCCTTACACGATAATCCACAACTAAACGTGAGAGATTGGTCTGGCAAAGACCCATTACGCTTGGTGATAGACCCAGATCTATCATTACCCAAAGAGCACAAATTCTTTGATGGTAGTCAGAAAACTGTTGTTTATAATCTCAGCAAAAGTGATGATGTGGACGATATTAGCTACCAACGAATTTCTAATAGAAGAGATTTTGTGAAGGAAATACTCTCAGATCTTTATAAAAGAGGGGTTCAGTCCGTAATTATTGAGGGTGGGGCTTCCACTATAAATAAATTTATAAATGAGGGTGACTGGGATGAAGCGAGGGTTTTTATAG
>NZ_SMMD01000414.1 GCF_009711475.1 Fulvivirga aurantia | reverse complement strand
GCACATGATTCTAAAGAATTAAATAAAGAATTTGTTCATTATCTAAATTTTGGAGGTTATCCAGAAGTTGTGTTATCTGAAAAAATACAAGGTGACATGGGCAGGTATGTCAAAAATGACATCGTTGATAAAGTTCTCTTAAGAGACCTTCCAAGCCTATATGGCATAAAAGACGTACAGGAACTTAATAGGTTCTTTACCTACATCGCTTATAATACAGGAAACGAATTTTCTTATGAAACAATGTCTAAAGAAAGCGGAATTCAAAAAGATACATTAAAAAAATACCTAGAATATTTAGAAGCGGCCTTCTTAATTAAGGTTCTCAATAAAGTAGGTGTTAATGCCAAAAGATTAAAAAGGGTGACAAGCTTTAAAGTTTATTTAACTAATCCATCATTACGAACCGCTTTATTTTCTCCAATAATGGAAACTGATAGTGAAATGGGGAATATGGTTGAAACAGCAGTTCTTTCACAATGGATGCATCGAGAAAAATTAGACCTTACTTATGCTAGATGGAAAGATGGTAGAAAAGAAGGTGAAGTTGATCTTGTATTAGTAGATGACAGAAATTATAAACCTGTATGGGGCGTAGAGATCAAATGGAGCAACAGATACTATGAAAGACCTCAAGAACTTAAAAGTTTGATGAGTTTTTGCAAAGAAAACAAACTTGATTCTGCAGTAATAACTTCTATTGATCAATTGGGGCAGAAAAATATGGATGGTTTAAAGTTCACCTTTGTGCCTGCATCGGTATATGCATATAATATTGGTGATATTACCTTGAAAATGCGAACAATCAGTTAAAACGAAGGGGAGAAGCATATCTGGCAAATGATCAAACAGAAAAAGCTATAAAAAGCTACAAAAAAGCATCGGAATTAAGTCCTGAAGAAAACTGCCATTGGTGTGAGTCTTCAAGTCAGGCATTGAGGGATCTGGAAGAAGGAGAGTAAAAGCTGTGGTGAGCAGGCACTGTGCTCCGTAAGCTAAATGAGTTATTTGCAAAAGCAGGTGAGATCGGGTAAAAATTGGAAAGTGGTTTAAAGGAGTCTGAATGATTTTATCGTTGGGATGCAGAATATGTGCAGCTGACTGAAATTACATCTGAAGATATCATTTTTGGAAGTTATAAATTGACTGAAGAATCTGTAGAGTATTTAAATTCAGAAGGGTACAAGAAAACTTGCTCCTTACAACTCTATGAATCTGGAGAATTCAAATTGACCAATGCACCCGACTTCATGTTCGACCCATTTGGCAGAAACACAGGAAATACTTTGACTAGAACTGGAGATTGGAGTACAAGCTGTGCAAAATCGTATGATTGTATGATCGATCTAATGGGAATTACAGTTGTGCCATTATCAAGAAAACTTAATGGTCCAATTGCAATACTAATCACAATTGGAGAAGGTGATTCCTGTAATGGCATTGTTTTCGAAAGAATTGAATAAGCTGCCGCTGTTCTAGTGGACGTGTAGAACAGTTTTTTCAGGCACGTGCTATAGTGCTTCTTGTGTAACACTTCAGAATGCAGTGCTATTTGTAAACTTTTGAAGCATCGACAACAACCCAGAAACGTTTTTGGCCAAAGACAATGCAACTTGGTTCAAAACACAGAAAATATTACTTTCACCTCAGTTAAGTACCGATATGGCAAGAAAATGCTTTAGGTGTACATTATCATCACTAATTTCATGATCAAAATCAGACTTCTCTTAATCTTAATATATTGTTTTCTGTGTAATGCTATTTACGCTCAGAATAACCTTGAAGAAATAAAAAAAGAATATTACAAACTAAATGGAAATATTGTTCTTCAACACGTTAAGATTGATAGTTATAATTACTTTATTGAAAATGGTAAGATACGCATTGCACGATATAAGAATGATTATGGCTCTATTGAATCTTACTATAGCTTCAACTTGAAAGATGGTGTATACAAGGCTTTCTTTATATACTTTAATCCTGATGACGGGGTCGATTTACCCGATGCAAGGATTTACTTGAACTCTGATGGTAATGTGTTCCTGTATAAAGAAAACAACCTTGAAAAATCTTATTTCAGTCGTCATTCTGCCTTAAGCAAACTACAACTCCAGTCTCAAAATGCTCTGAACCACTTTAATAACACTTTTCTTAAAACCCAGGACAGGCTTGCGATCATTAAAATTCAAATTGATAGCCTACAACAATCAATAGAAACCGCATCACTTATCAAAGTGGACACAGCATCAGATTTTTATGATGAGAATCAAAGTCAATATTTTATTGATGGAGATGTCATTTACATGAATACTTCAAACGAATTGGTTAAAACTGTTTCAAGCTCAGGTGATAATCATGGATCTCGCAAGACTTGGAAATATTTCACTAATGGAATACTGGCTCTAAAAATTACTGAATCAGAATACTACATAAACGGATTCCAATATCAGGTTATAAAAGAATACTATCATAAACCACGAAGAGAGAATCTTCTGTTTCGTAAAGACCTTTATAGAGTT
>NZ_SMMD01000390.1 GCF_009711475.1 Fulvivirga aurantia | reverse complement strand
GGCCTTCCCTCAGGCTTCAGAAACCATCGAGCGCTTACTTACGATTGATGATAAACGTAAAGAAGCCCAAATGAAACATGAGGAATTATTGGCTGAGTCTAATGCACTCTCTAAGCAAATCGGAGGATTGATGAAGGAGGGCAAAAAAGAAGAGGCTAATACAATTAAAGCGCAGTCTGCAGATCTTAAAAGTAAGAGTAAGGAGTTGGGGGAGGAGCAGACCAAGTATGAAAACGAACTGCTTGATTTATTATACAACATCCCTAATACACCAAATGACAATGTGCCTGCTGGTGCTTCAGAAGATGACAATGAAGTAATAGCAGAGCATGGCACTACACCTGATCTTTATGACGGAGCCGTGCCTCATTGGGACCTGATCAAAAAGTACGACATCATAGATTTTGAGCTTGGAGTAAAAGTGACAGGTGCTGGCTTTCCTTTTTACAAAGGTAAAGGAGCAAGACTTCAGCGTGCTTTGGTTAATTTCTTTTTAGACGAGGCAACTAAGCAGGGTTATGATGAAGTGCAACCGCCAATCGTAATTAACGAAGACTCTGGTTATGGTACCGGCCAATTACCTGATAAGGACGGGCAGATGTATCACATCAAAGAAGAGAATTTCTTTTTGATACCTACAGCGGAGGTACCTATTACTAATATGTACCGGGGAGAAATAATCGCTGAAGATAGAATGCCGATAAAGCACGTAGGATTTACACCATGTTTTAGAAGAGAGGCAGGCTCCTGGGGTGCTCATGTGAGAGGCCTCAATAGGTTGCATCAGTTTGATAAGGTAGAAGTTGTGCAGGTGCAACACCCTGACAAATCATATGATACTTTGAAAGAGATGTGTGAGTATGTACAGGGTTTATTAGAAAAACTGGGCTTGCAATATCGTGTGCTTAACTTATGCGCTGGTGACCTGGGCATAACGTCAGCTCAGACTTTTGATATGGAGGTTTATTCTGCGGCTCAGGAAAAGTGGCTTGAAGTAAGCTCGGTGAGTAATTTTGAGACTTATCAGGCCAATAGACTGAAGCTTAGATATAAAGACGAAAACAATAAAAAACACCTTTGCCATACATTAAATGGTAGTGCTTTGGCATTGCCTAGAATTATGGCTGCCTTGTTAGAAAACAATCAAACTGCTGAGGGAATCAAAATTCCGGAAGTGCTCTTACCTTACACTGGTTTCGATATGATTAACTAATCGCTGAGCGATAGCGATAGTAAAAGGCATTGAGTGTAGTAAAGAAAATAGAAGCGACACAGGTATAGACGATAGCGTCAAAACCTGTGTCGCTTTGTTTTACCACTATGCCAAGGAGTGCCCAAATAATCACCAGTGAGTAGGCGATGTCGTGATACTTAATATTCACAATCCATACCAACAGCTGTGTGGCTAAAATCATAGCCACAGCCCAGTACATGGGAGAGGGAGGGGTAAAATCTAGGGACACTAAATATGCTGTTGTGTTAGCTATCGTAGCCACACATATCCAGGCGAGATAAATGCTGAAGGGCTTATACACCAACCATTTCTCCCTTTTCCGTTGTGGGGGAGATTTTCTGCATCTTACGTAAATCAGAATTAGGCAAAATAGAAAACACAGCATTAATGCCAACGAAAGAAAAACATAGAGATGATGCCAGGCGATGATCCAGCTTACATTGAGCAGGCAGGTTACAAAAAATAGTACGCCTATTCTTTCTAACACATCAAAATCTTTGGCTACAAAAGGGTATATGCAAAAGCCGACTAAGGATAAATAGATAAGGCCCCAAATAGAAAAGGTAATACCCGCTGGCACAAATAAGTTGGGATACATGGCCGAGATTTCTCCAGTGGTCAGTCCATTTATTGGCAAGCCATTGGCCAATGCGTTTACTGTGATAACCAATAACAAACCGACCAAATTTAAATAAGCGAGTTTCATACCCTATATTTTTGATTTACAGAATTCATTTACCACCTATCAATAATGAGCAAAACCGGAATTAGGTTTTCTATATCTTTAATAAGATACTAAATAAAAACATCATGAATCGATTATCGTTATTTGCAGTTTTAGCAATTGTTGTGGTTTCGTGCCAGTCAAAAGAAGATGAGAAAGAAAAAGCAATGAATTACCCTGAAACGCAAAAGGTGGATACAGTAGATAAATATTTTGAAACAGAGGTGCCGGACCCCTACAGGTGGCTCGAAGATGATACATCTGAGGAGACAGCGGGTTGGGTCAAAGCCCAAAATGATGTGACCTTTGCGTATCT
>NZ_SMMD01000277.1 GCF_009711475.1 Fulvivirga aurantia | reverse complement strand
GTTATTGCTATGATTCAGGTAAAGTCTTTCGTTTTTAACCCATTCATGGAAAACACCTATGTGCTATATGATGACACCAAAGAATGTGTAATCGTAGACCCTGGTTGTTATGAAGATTACGAACGGCAGGAACTGACCGATTTCATCAAAAATAACGAGCTGAAGGTTGTTTACTTACTAAACACTCATTGTCATATAGATCATATTTTGGGTAATCAGTTTGTTAAAAATACTTATGGAGTAGAACTGTTAGCTCATAAAGACGATGAAGCAACACTAAAGGCTGTAAAGGCATATGCTCCCTCATACGGATTTAATAATTATCAGGAGTCTGAAATAGACAAGTACATAGATGAGTCTGAAAAAATTAAATTTGGCAATTCATCACTTGATATTTTATTCGTACCGGGGCATGCACCCGGACATATCGCTTTTGTAGATAAAGAAACTAAAACCATAATCGGTGGCGATGTGCTATTTCAAGGCAGTATAGGTAGGACTGATCTACCCGGAGGTAATTTTGACACCTTGATAAGTAGCATTCATAATAAGTTTTTTGCTTACACAGATGATTTTACGGTTTATTCTGGTCATGGACCAAAAACTACAATAGGTGTTGAGAAAAAGTCAAATCCTTTTTGTGCAGTAGCTTCGTAGGGCAATGATCAAAAAACACATACCTAACTTCATAACATCATGCAACTTAGCTTCGGGCTGTATTGCCATTACTTTTGTCTTCAAAGGTGAGTTGCAAATAGCCGTCTACCTCATGTGGTTATCCATGGTTTTCGACTTTTTTGATGGTATGGCCGCCCGTTTACTCAAAGTTAGTTCTCCCATCGGAAAAGAATTAGACTCTTTGGCCGATGTAGTAAGTTTTGGAGTACTACCAGCCACTATTATTTATAAGTTGATTGAGTCTGGTGAGCCTTTAGCTTTTGTCGCCTTTTTAGTTGCAGTATTTTCAGCGTTGAGACTTGCTAAGTTTAATACGGATGAAAATCAGGAAACAGATTTCATCGGTCTACCTACTCCGGCAAATGCGCTATTTCTTTCTTCATTAGTGTTTTTTAAGGGCAACTCAGATTTTTCTTCATTCATTAATGATCCTGTATTAATAGCAATCACTGTGATATTCTCACTTTTGTTAGTGGCTCCTATTCGGTTGTTTTCGCTTAAGCTTAAAAACTTTTCATGGAGTGATAATAAAATTGTTATCATTTTCTTGATTCTGTCAGCCGGTCTGATTGTCACTTTGGGAATCATTGGCTTACCTTTCGTAATCTTATTATATATAGCATTATCGTTAGTTAAAAACGCTTTTAAGCTATAAACCGGGTAATAATGCAGCTACGGAAACGTTTAGCTTTTTTACTGTGTTCTTTAGCTGTCAAAAGAGCTTTTATGAACAGAATTCTTCTAGGTACCTTTTTTTCTTTTATGGCTTTAGCAGCCGTACATGGCCAA
>NZ_SMMD01000076.1 GCF_009711475.1 Fulvivirga aurantia | reverse complement strand
GCCGATGATGGTAATCTTTACAGAGTAATCGTTGGCGGAGACTGTTCACCTTCAGTAATCAGCAGTAGTGGATTGTTAACAGTTGATGAAATAGCCAATGTTACGGTCAACCCGGTAGATGTGTCTGAATGTGAGGGAGAAAACGTAACCTTCAATGTCACAGCGAATGGTGATGGCTTGACCTATCAATGGCGTGAGAATGGTGGTAACCTTTCAGATGGTGGTATTTATAGTGGAACAACGACATCTACTTTAACATTAACAGGTATCAGCAGTGGATTAGATGGAAACACTTATGATGTTGTAGTTACTAATTCAACCCCGGCCTGTTTAGGCAATTCCGATACAAGTACATCAGCCACACTCACAGTAAATGAAGATCCAGA
>NZ_SMMD01000505.1 GCF_009711475.1 Fulvivirga aurantia | reverse complement strand
AGCTTTATTAATCCTCAGGTCATTTACTCATATTTGTGGCCAAATGAGCTCATCACAATTGCTTGAAGATTATCAATCGGTTTTAGACTTTCTATACACGCAACTTCCCATGTTTCAAAGGGTAGGGGCATCAGCTTATAAGAAAGATCTTACGAATACATTAAAGCTTTGTAAGGCACTTGATAACCCTGAACGTAAGTTTAAAGCAGTACATGTAGCGGGTACTAACGGCAAAGGTAGTTGCAGTCATTATACAGCCTCCATCTTACAGGAAGCCGGTTTTAAGACAGGATTATATACATCACCACACCTTAAAAATTTCACTGAACGTATTAAAATTAACGGTGAAGAAATACCTCAGCAGGCTGTGGTTAATTTTGTAAATAAAAATAGGCTCCTGGTTAAGGAAATTCAGCCTTCTTTCTTTGAAATCACAGTAGCTATGGCGTTTGACTATTTCGCTAAACAAGAAGTAGACATAGCTGTGGTAGAGGTGGGCATGGGTGGTCGTCTCGATTCGACAAATGTGATAAACCCTGAAGTTTCACTAATAACTAACATCAGCTACGATCATCAACAGTGGTTGGGCGATAGCTTGGAGAAGATTGCTGCGGAAAAGGCTGGTATAATCAAAGAAAATACTCCTGTAGTAATCAGTGAGAAACAAGAGAAGATCTTTGATGTATTTAAAGATATCGCTGCAAGCAAACACGCGCCTATAACCTTGGCATCAGATGCATATCAATGTTTGCAAGAGGATTCTTTTAAAGTATTAAAAGACAATCAGCCTTTCCTTGAATTTCCAAACGCTCTTTTGGCAAGCTATCAGACTAAAAACCTGCCGGCTGTATTATCGGTTGTTGATGCTCTATCAGCCAAAGGCTTCAAAATCAATCAGAAAGCCATTAAGAATGGTATTCAAAACATGGTAACTAATACCGGTTTAAAAGGTAGGTGGCAAACTTTGCAGCAGCAACCAAAGATCATTTGCGATGTCGGTCATAATGAGGCCGGTATGAGATTGATTGTAAAACAACTACAGTTAGAAGAATATAATCAACTACATATAGTCTTTGGTACAGTAAATGACAAGGACGTAAAGCCGGTATTAAAGCTCTTGCCAAAAGAGGCCAATTTCTATTTTTGTCAAGCTGATATCCCTCGAGCTATGCCGGTTAATGATCTGAAGGATGCCGCAAATGCCGTGGGGCTAACTGGGGTAGTTTGTGGTTCCGTAAAATCAGCCATAGCAACGGCTAAAAATTCGGCTAGCGCGGATGACCTTATCTTTGTAGGAGGTAGCACCTTCGTAGTGGCAGAGCTCGATGAGTTGTAAAACTCGCCAACAAGAAGTTACTTTGCAGCTTTTAAAATCCCGGTAAAAAATGAGTAGAGGAAAATTGAAGCGGTTTGCTGAAGTTTGGGAACGAGATAACGTGCTTGAGCCTGGTAAAGAAATTTACGAAAAAATTAAGGGGCAATGGCATGAGCATTATTTTAAGAACGACAAACCAATAACCATTGAGCTTGCCTGCGGAAGAGGTGAGTACAGCGTAGGTTTAGCTCGCATGTTTCCTGATCAAAATTTTATAGGTATCGACATAAAAGGTGATCGTATCTGGAAGGGTAGTGGCATTGCTATCGATGAAAACTTAGACAACGTGGCCTTTTTGCGTACCATTATTCAATTACTTGAGAAATTCTTTGCCCCGGAAGAAGTATCAGAAATTTGGATCACGTTCCCTGACCCCAGACCAAAAGACAGAGATGAAAAAAGGAGATTGACTCACGATAAGTTTTTAGATATCTATAAGAATGTAATCTCTAAAGATGGGTGGGTAAGACTAAAAACTGACAATACGGGTCTTTTTGAATATAGCCTTGAGGTAGTCAAAAATAGAAAAGACATCAAAAACCTGGCGTATACCTTCAATTTATACGGCTCTGAATTTGAGACAGAATGCCACGGCATTAAAACCCGTTACGAAAAAAAGCACACAGCCTTGGGTGCAGATATCAAGTATTTAAAGTTTCAGTTCAACTAGTTCAGTTTTAGATTGACTCGATAAGTCGCTCCAATAGGTATCAGGCGATTATTTACTTTTATTTGATTGCCTTCAATGAATTCAATTGCATTTTTATTGACAATGTAAGATTTATGAATTCGGATGAAGCTCTTATCAAGTTGTTGTTCCAATTGCTTCATCGTACGGTTTATTACAAGATCATGTTTGGAGCTAAATACTTTGATGTAATCTCCGGCACTTTCAAATAACGAAATTTCTGTGGGCTTGATGAAGTATGTTCTACTATTGGATTTGAAAGTTAACGCGTTTTCCTGGCTTGAGTTGTTTAGTGTGCTTTTAAGTTTTTCGACACTATCCTTAAAGCGATCGTAGGCTACGGGTTTTACTAAATAATCGACCGCATTTAAACTGAAACCCTCTACGGCATACTCAGGGTTTGCTGTGATAAATATAATTTTTGGAGGGTGCGCTAAAGATTTTACAAATTCAACGCCATTTATATCAGGGAGGTTTATATCTTGAAAAATTACATCTACGTTGTTAACTTTTAACCAGTCAAGGGCCTCTTCGGCCTTATCAAATTTTTCAGCTAATTCTATTTCATTGTGCGCGGAGATAAAACCCTCAATGATTTTAGTAGCAATAGGTTCGTCTTCAATAATAATTGAACTTATCATACACTCAGCTTAAGTTTGATTGCAAAATTATTTGAGTCATTGATCTGTAGATCGTGTTTATCAGGGTAAATCAAATCCAAACGCCTTTTGGCATTATTGAGGCCTATTCCTGATTTTTCAGATTTATCTTTTCCAGGGGTATAAGTGTTTTCTACATTAAAATAGAAGTGATCCGTTTGATCTATCTCAATAGTAATATAACCGAAGTCATTATTTTGAATGTCGCTGTGCTTAAAAGCATTTTCTACAAAAGTTAATAATAAAAAAGGTATAATTTGTCCATTAAACGATTCTTGCTTGATTTTTACTTCTATGCGACTAGAGTCTTTGATTCGTAACTTTTGTAGTGCTACATAATTTTTTATCTGCTTTACTTCTTCATCAATATCTACTGTTATTTCCTTCTGATACAACATATGCTTCAGTAAATCCCCTAACTGTAGAACTGCTGCTGATGCTTCGTTACTCTTATTAAGCGTGAGGCCATAGATAGAATTTAACGAATTGAGTAAAAAATGAGGGTTGATTTGCAACCTTAGATTGTGCAGTTCCATAGATGCGTTAACTGACTTTATATGTTCTATATAAAACCATGATTTTGAAAGATATAATAATGCGGCTAGCGCCATATAAATCACCAAAATGGAAATTAAGCTTATTGGATCAACAAATGATACAATAAAATAATCAATTGGCAATGATGGTACA
>NZ_SMMD01000442.1 GCF_009711475.1 Fulvivirga aurantia | reverse complement strand
GTATTATTGGATTTATCAATCGCCATGTCTTCCCAATCAAAGTTGCTGGCAAAAATGACTTTTTTCATATTTTCAATCTTACCCGATAAATTCATACGGAATAAGTAGGTGCCATTTCCACTATCATTATGCATGTAAAGGTTTGATTGGGTGTCGAAGGCCATTCCGGAATTTTCATCTAAAGAGGATGGTAATTTTGAAATTTTAAACAGGAGGCTTTTCTTCTCTTTATTTACAGAGTTATTAACAGGAACTTCACTCAGCGATTTCGATAGCATCCATGTAAAAATATTTGGTCTATCTAATTTATTGGAGAGTGAATATGCCTGTTGCCACGAGTTATGATAGGTGTTTTCGTATGATGTGAATATCATTTCAGTGCTTAAGTTCTTTTTGCATTTTTCTGCAGCGTCAAAGACTGATTTGCCTCCATCGAAGGGGACTAAATCATCTTTCATGCCATGAAATGCCCAAACAGGTATGTCTCTAATGCCGATATTACATGCTTTAGTTTCATTACCCCATGAAGCAATAGGCACGATAGCAGCCAATTTATTCGGAGAGTTGAATTGACTGTAGGCATACGACCATGTGCCATTACCTCCCATACTCAGCCCTGTTAGGTAAACTCTGCTATGATCAATAGGGTAGTTATTCAACGCAAAATTCATAACAATATCAACAGAGGAAGGAGCCCAAAAAGACGCTGGTCTATCAAGTTGAGGTGCTATGATTATAAATTCTCCGCCCACCTTTTCTGGAGTAAAATCACCATTTTTCACGTGTCTCAATGGTCCCCATGTAAGTACCTTTTCAGAAGACGCTAATGTAGAGTCTCCTCTTTCTCCGCGACCGTGTAGAAAAACAATAAGTGGATATTTTTTTGAGGGATCGTAATTTTCAGGCAACGATTCCCAATATTTGAAGTTTAAGCTATCATTGGTTTTAAATTCCAGCGATTGCCCTGAAATATTACCGTAAACGAATAAGAAAGCGATATAAATCCAGTGCCTTATAGCCACTTTTCTTTCCACATTTGAAACATTAGTATATTCCATAACTTCTGATGGTTAACTTGCTTTCCACTCATATAGTCGTTTCGGAGACTCAGTATTTCTGGTGTAAAGATGCCATCCTGCTTGAGTTTGTTTTCGTCAAGATACTCATAGTAGTAATCTTTCAGCTTATCTTTAAACCAAACTGTTAATGGTGCCAGGAAAGGTTTTTTAGGTCTTTCCATTATTTCTTTAGGTACATACCTATGCACAATTGTTTTGAGGATGCTTTTATTTTCTCCATTCCTGATTTTATATTCAGACGGAAGTCGACTGGCAAACTCTAATATATTATGATCTAAAATTGGTTCTCTACCCTCAAGGCCGACAGCCATTGTTGCTCGGTCGACTTTTGTGAGATTATTGTCCAATAAAAACGTCTTGTAGTCGATTGCGAGTAATTTATTCAAGGCATCATTATCCTCATTTAGCTTGCCCGAAATATCAAAATAAGTATTTCTATCTACGAAATTATTTTGTAGAAAGCTACTGGCTTCAGCTTGAGTTATAAATTGAGAAATTATTTTCATGGCCACACCAGGATCCTGATGTTTCCATATTTCCTTCATTTTGTTGTAGCGTGTAGTAAAGTTGTAGGTCTTATTTAAAACAGGTACTTTTTCTGATGGGATCATGCTCATTGCACTACTCATCATAGATTGCAAAAAGCCCGGATATTTTGTGAAATTAATCGCTCTGTTAAACTTGTCATAGCCTGCGAAAATTTCATCACCGGCATCACCTGATAGTGCAACTTTCACTTGCGATTTAGCCAGCTGACTTACGAGGTAAGTTGGTACTACAGAATTATCAGCAAATGGTTCATCGTAAATGAAAGGTAATTTTTCTAAGATATCAGCTGTGTCTTCAGCTGTACAGTACTTTTCAGTGTGATCTGTGCCAATATAATTGGCTACCTTTTGAGCTTCATCCGCTTCGTTAAATTCGCTTTCGGCATATCCGATGGTGAAGGTCTTAATCTTTGACTTACTCTGGCTTTGTAAAATAGCTGCCACCGCTGTACTATCATACCCACCACTTAAAAACAAACCAACAGGTACATCGGCCACCATTCTATATGAAAAAGCTTTTTTAAGTAACTTTTCGGTTTCATCAACCGCCTCATCGTATGAAATGTCTAGCTTAGGTTGGTTGTAACAATCGACTACATCCCAATATTTTTGTTTATCTACATCCTTAGTTTTTAGATTAATTTTAAGAAAATGCCCAGGCTCTAACTTCGAGGTGTGCTTAAAGATGCAGTAAGGTGTAGGTATATAATTATATTGAAGAAATAGCGCTAAGCTATCGTGATCCATTTCTTTTGTAAATGATCGGTGTTTATGAAAACTTTTAATTTCTGATGCAAATAGAATTACACCATTGCGATTGTAAAAGTAGAGCGGTTTTACTCCGGCACGATCTCTAAAAATTAAAACCTCTTGTTTGTCTTTATCATACAAGGCAAAGGCAAACATTCCTACAAATTTATCTGCTGCCTTTTCTCCCCATTTGTCAAAAGCCTTAAGTATAACTTCTGTATCTGAGCTTGAATTAAATTCATAGCCTGCTTCTCTTAACTCACCCTGTATCTCGCTGTAGTTATAAATTTCGCCATTGAATATAACAGTCTTTGATTTAAATGACATTGGCTGATGTCCGGAGGCACTTAAATCTATGATCGATAATCTGCGGTGACCCAGACCTACAGTGGCAAAATCAGTTGTCTCATGAACATAGCCACTA
>NZ_SMMD01000930.1 GCF_009711475.1 Fulvivirga aurantia | reverse complement strand
GAAATTTTTTTAAGCCATCGGAGGGCTTAATCAATATGTAAAACCCAGCTTGTCTAAGCCAGCTAACACTTCTGTATCGCTCATGAATAAGGTCCAGAGTAGGGCCGTTCTGTGATTTTCTATCATAATCACAATCGGCCCCTGATCGATGGCCAAATAAGAGCTGGCATACCAGTTTTCAGTTACATTATATGCGTCATAAAACCCATAATCTCCCCAAAGCTTGTCACCCATCAGATAATAGAAATGATGAATCGCTGCCATTGAAGCCTCAGGTGTATAGGGCAATGATGATATGGCTGCGGTTGGGGTAATCACCCCTTTATCATTATTAGGTGAATGCGCAGAATAGCCCTCATGATTATCACTAGCTGTTAGTCCCCAAGCGTTTTCGCCATAGCCCACATAATTGAGCGGGTTGGCCACACAGTATGCCCCGTTAATTGTGCTATGAGCTACATTTTGCTCCCAATAGTTGGCATATTGATCTTCGAGATTGCGTGGGTCGAGACCCAGAAATGAATAATGACTGAAAAAGAGAGGGCCACCCCTATCGGAGCCAAGAGGTAAGGTTGTTCCATAAAAGGCATCCCCGTTTTGCATGGCCCCGTTACGCGCCCACCCCAGTTCGTAAATCTCCTTGCTTATACTATGTGTTGGAGAGGCCGCTGCCAGCACATAAATAATCAAAGCTTCATTCCACCCCCGGATTTTTAGGTTTTTCTGAAAACCTACATTGGGTGACCAATGCCAGGTGAGTGCATTATCTCCTGCCTGTACAAACCAGCTCCATTCAACCTCTTCCCACAGCGTGGTAATTTTATTCTTGATAGCGAGTTCCTGGGTATTGCTACCATCCAGATAAGCTCTTACAGCTAACAATCCTTGAATCATGAAAGCAGTCTCAACAAGATCAGCTCCATCATCATCGGCACTGAATGGAATAGTTGCTCCTGTATTGCCGTTCATCCAATGTGGCCACACCCCATGAAAGCGGTCGGCATTTTCTAAAAAGTTTACAATGGTTTCTAGTCTATCCACCCCTTCCTGGCGTGTAATAAACCCTCGCTCAATGCCAACCAAAATTGACATCACCCCAAAACCAGAGCCTCCTATTGTTACGGTATTGCCAGAAGTATTACGCTCCCTTGCCAACCCACTCACCGGATGACCAAAATCCCAAAAATATTTGAAGGTCTGCTGCTGTATTTTGGTCAGCAGTTCTTCATCTGTTATTTCTGGAAATTTAAAGGTTGAGTCGAGTTGGGTGTAGAATTCGAAGGAATAACCTTCAAAACTATTTCCAGAGTTTCCTTTTAATTGATTGCTGATTGAAGCCTCGTATTTTTGCAAATTATCAAGGGGTTGGCTTGATTGTACGATAGCAGTTTTACCATCAGAAGAAAGACTTACGTTTGATACTACTCTTGGAAGTGTGAACGCTTCTTCAAAACTGTTAAGATCGATTTCTGAGTTAAATACGAACTCAAGAACTAAGTCAACTGGAACATTTTGTAATTTACTTGACTCTATTTCCTGGCTATTGGCATTAGCTGAAATAAGCTCTAAATCATCAATTTTAGTTTTAAAACTGAATGTAGTTGGAACTACAGGTACACCTGTACTACTTCTTAATGTTTCAGTTAGTACCAAAGTATAGAGTGTATTAGCCTGTAAAACTCCATTTGTTGAAACATTCACTATATTCTCATCAGATGAAACACTGCTTATTGTTTCGATCTTTTGACCTCCATACATTAGGTCAATACCCTCATCTATTGAATTCGGATCCACCTTTTCACTAAACACCAACGTAATTGATCGATCAACCGGCACCTCTTCTGTGGGGGTGCTGGATATGTCTAATGAAACTGAGCCAGCAAATGCTTTCCGTAATTCAAATGTTACTACTGAGGTATCATCATCTCCGCATCCAATGATAGTACTGATAAATATAAAGAATAGTGCAGTTTGTCGCATATTAGCTTAATGGTCTAACAAGTGAATCAAACTAAGTTGGTTCACTTGCTAGATCTATGTGAAATATATTTAACGTGCTGCTATTATAGCCTCCACATCAGCCAATGAGAGAGGCCTATCAAAAATCCTTAGTTCATCAATATAACTAAGGTCTGATTTATGCCCCCATCCTGTAAACCGTGGTGCTCCTGATCCTATGGATAGAATATCGCAATCTGTCCAATCTATTCCAGCAAATGTGTTGGTAGAAACAACTACTCCATCGATATATACAGTAGCTTCGGTATCGGAAATAGAAAATGCTATGTGAACCCAATCAGTTTCAGTTGCGGGGTTTAGGTCAGCTGCATCGGCACCGTCAAACCATACATCACTAGCCCCAGTGCCGACATTTAGCTTGAATCGTTGATCGCCACCCGCGTCTTCTCTGAAAAAACGGAATCCACTGGTTCTTACATTTTGAGCATCAGGATTGGCATCGTCAGGAGGGCCAATTACTAGAATCCCTGCGCGATCAGGAGTTGCATTGAGCTTATACCAAAATGAAGCACTAAAGGCTCCGTTTTCGAAACTTTCTGATGGAAATGTCAGGTATGAATCAGTTGCACCTGCATAAGCGTTATCTCCACGGAGTCCTTCCCCGGCAAAACCAGAAGTACCAACTTCACTGGCACTTGCACCCGAAGCTACATCAACATAGTCATCTTCGAATGGCATGTAAAAAATCTCACCAAATTCTGGTGTGTATCCTATGGTTCCACCTTCATCATCAATAATTGTCTGAATTTCAGCTTGAGACAATTCTTTGTTGAATAACCTCAACTCATCCATAAAGCTTTGATCAGATAAGTGACCCCACCCAGTGAAACGAGGTGCTCCAGACATAATGGAAAATATATCAGTATCTGTCCAGTCTACACCTGGAAATGTGCCTTGACTTACCACTTCACCATCTATATATACAGTTGCCTGAGAACCTGAAATTGTAAAGGAAAAATGCCTCCACTCGTCTAAAGTCGGGTCGATGTCAGCCGCGTTACCTCCATCAAACCAATTGTCACCCTCTCCATTACCCACGTTCAATTTAAAGCGCTGCTTACCACCAGCGTTCTCTCTAAAAAATCTGAATCCACTCGTTCTATTATTTTGAGCTTCTGGGTTTGTCTCATCGGTTGGCCCAATAACTAAAATACCTGCGCGATCGGGAGTAGCATTTACTTTCATCCAAAAAGTTGCACTAAACTCGCTATTTAATAGACCCTCGGTGGGGAATGTTAAATAAGAATCAGAAGCTCCCGCATATGCATTCCCACCAACTTTTCCTTCATCGGCAAAACCTGGCGAACCAACAATCGTAGGGGTGGTACCTGTTATTAACTCTAAATTTGCTCCATCAAACGGCATATAGAAAATTTCACCATCATACTCTGGTATATAAGGCGGAACCTTCGCAAATGTGACTTGTGTAGTCGTAGATTTACCACTAATGTCAGTAGCTGTAACTTCTAAAGTATGCTCGCCATCAGTGAGGCTCTCATGGGTATACTCTTCTTTTACAACCCGATAATCCAAGAAATCATTGAAACTCACTATACTCTCCCCATCTAAGGTAATTGTTATAGACTGTACCTCGATATCGTCTGTAACTTCAAACTGAATATTAATTGGAATAACTGCATCGTAAGAAGGGATTTCTAAACCTTCTGTGGGAAATTTGATAGAAACATCGGGCTCCTCCTGATCAGAGCCAAGTTCAACCCTTGAGATATCATCTATATACTCTTCGTCACAAGCGAAGTTAACACAGAGGAGTAAGATTAAAATGTATTGTAATTTTCTCATGATAATTATCTTTAATTATTCTGTAGTTGCGATAAGATAGTTGCCTGACTAAGTGGATAAGGAAGGAATTTGTCACTTGCCGGATCATAGGTACGCCCTCCATAATTTAAAGGTTGGGTTAGATCATGTCTTACCAAATCATAATATCTTATCCCCCACTCCATGCCAAATTCGGCAAACTTCTCATCAAGGACTTGGTCTAGTGTCACACCTACTAAATCGTCCAAGCCAGCTCTTGCTCTAACCAGATTAACTGCCTGATCAGCCGAAATTGTTGAGGAAGTAGCTCCGTTTACTATTGCCTCTGCATGCATGAGTAAAACCTCTGCATATCGAATAACAATGAAATTTTTATTTCTGCCGTATATAGTTTGTCCAGGAGATAGCTGAACAGAAGGCAAGTAATGCTTGCCACTTCCAAAATTAAGTCTGGCACTATTATCAAACTGATCACCGTCCCGAGTTACATTTGTCACAAAACCAGGAAGGTCTGTATTGCCGTTGGATATTAATTCATCAATTCCATCTGGTGTGAATAAAACAGAGGTTTCTAATCTTATTGTCTCATCTCTATCGAGCATAAACTCAATATATGGGATAGAGGGCTCCCAAAATCCCCAGCCCGCTTGTGCCCCAGAAACGGCCGGTGTCCATTCATTGGGACCTAATGATGCATATAGATATGAGCGATTCTCCCCTGAACTGTTTCCAAAATCTGAATATTGAAGCTCAAGTATATTCTCATCGTTTAATTTTCCTGGGATTTTGAAGAGATTGTAATAATCAGGCTCTAAAGTATAGAGGTTAGAACCTATTATACCATCTGTGGCATCCACTACACCCTGCCAATTTTTATTATCCAGATTAACCATAGCTTTAACTGCCCTTGCAGTATTACTAGTTATTCCGCCTGTGATATCTGTGCGCTGGTTAGGGTGTACATTAGGAAGATTTGGAATGGATTCATCCATTAAATCTGATATATATTGCAATACTTCTGACTGAGACGACACGGGAGTATTATATAAATCTTCTGCATTACTGGTAGGCGGTATTAAAACATCACCCCACAATCTGCTGATTTGTAGTAATTCGAAACCTATCATTACATTAATCTCAGCAATGTATTGATCAGCGTTTGCCGGATTAGAAGCGAATTCTTTATATTTCAAAAGCTCCTCTTGAGCGGCTTTCCACACAAACAAGTCTCCATAGAGATTCTGCCAAGCAGAATTATACATCCAGGCATTCTCATTATATAAAAACTCATCAGTTTGATGAAGTGGAGGCTGATCCCCGGCAGCATTTACATCGTCACCTCTAACTGAGATAATAGGAAAAGTTTCCCACTGAAGGTGATATAACTCAGCATAGGACCCTTTCAAAATCTCAAACATATTTTCAGATCGGGTATAATCAACATCTTCTAGTAACGCCTCATTATCAAGAGGCTCGTTTAGGTCATCATCACACGAAATACTCCCCAGTAAACAGATCCCTACCAGCAGCGTATTTTTCAAAATTTGTATAGCTTTCATGATGTTTGAATTAATAATTATAGTTTAACATTTAACCCAATAGTATAAATAGCTGGGATAGGATAGGTTTGGCGATCTATCCCATTGGCCACCTCAGGATTGAAGCCGTTATAATCGAAGACAGTTAAAGGTCTTTCTGCCGTAAAAGAGATAGTCGTATTTGGCATTGACACGCCCAATAGGCTTTGATTGACTATGTTATACGACAGTCTTATATTCTGAATTCTAAAATAATCTCCATCTTCTACATAAAAATCACTTATCTGATTGGTATTATAAGGTTTCCTATACCCTGCCGCTGAGGGATATTTGTTGCTGGTCCCTGGCCCATTCCACAAATTAGTGGCGAGGTCCGCGTCAATATTCGGGTCTTGTGTAAATATGATTTCACCTCTTTTCCTGTTTAGGATTTTATTCCCTGCCTGCCCTTGAAAATCCATGGACAGGGATAACGCTTTGTATGATACACCCAAATTAAAACCATATGTAATATCCGGAAGAAAAGAGCCTAAAAACACTCTATCATTTGCATCTATGACACCATCACCATTCTGGTCTCTAAATTGAAAATCACCTGGTACAATATTATTGTTAGTGATGAAATCTGCGTCATACCCAGAAGCATTTACATCCTCTGTTGTTTGAAATACACCCTCTACTTCGTACCCATAAAATTCGTTGAAAGACTGCCCCGGAGATGATCGCTGACGAAACTCTGCGGTGCCTCCATCAATAAACGACTGGCCGTTTAAATCTAGGACCTCATTTTTAAGCGTTGCAAAATTTAATCCCAGGCTATACCTTACATTTGTTCCAAGCCGATCATTCCAATTTAGTGCAACTTCTAGCCCTTGATTCCTAAAATCTCCTGCATTTCTCAATACAGTGGCCCTATTTGAAGGAAGAATTATAGGTATTACCGCATCCTCAGTGTCTCGAATATAATAATCGGCTTCTAAGGACAAACGGCTTTTCAACGCCTCCACTGATAGACCAATATTAGTTTCAACTACTGTTTCCCATTTATCGACTGTGCTAAATGTATTATCAACTACAAGACCACCTATCAACTGGTCATTAATTGCTGTAGAGGTTTGATTAAGGGTCGGCTGACCTACCGCAGGTACAACTCCGTCATTTCCTAACTGACCCCAACTACCTCTAATCTTAAGGAAATCAATGACTCCAACATCGAAGAAATTTTCCTCTGATATTATCCATCCTGCCCCGAAGGTGAAGAAATCACCCCATTTCTGCTGAAATTTATTGGAACCATCCCTACGGTAAGTTCCGTAGAGCAAATACTTTTCGCTGTAGTTATAAGATAATCTTGCAAAGTATGAAGAGCCAAAGATGCGGCTGCCAAAATCATTACTATTGTCTGCGTCAATATTTTCTCCGGTTGGGATAAACCAGGTTGACTCCAACCTTGGATCTAGGGTAGAAATCTCAGTACCTCTAACGCGTGCCCCTTCGGTTATCTCACTTCTATAAGAATACCCTATTTGTGCTGTAATTCCATGATTATTGAAGTTATCTTCATAAGTCAAAACGTTGTCCCATATTTCGTTACAAGATGTGGAGTTTACACGAGTGATACCATTTGGATTTTGTACAACAGTATCTGGAACACTTTCAATATTATATTCAAAATCTACATTTCGATTTACAACATTTTCATAGTTATAGTTATAGGTAGTCTTGAAAGATAGTTTCTCAGGGAGTAACTGAATATCAGCATAAAAATTCCCCAAAATTTTGCCAATGTTTGCCCGATTGTCATTATAGTAAAGATTAAAATATGGGTTTTGAACACCTCTATAACCCAACCTTCGTGCATTAGCAAGCGGTATCGGGGAGGCTCCATTCTCTTCATCAATAACAGGAAGATGGGGTACTGCAAAATAAGTTTGAAACCATACTCCATTTTCTGCATTAAATTGTTTCGCGTTGCTAATAATAGCATTTCCTCCTACTGTAAGCCAGTCATTCGCTCTAACGTCAACCTTTGTGCGAAAATTGATTCTCTCGTATGAATTCCTAATTTCTTCCAGTAATCCTTCCTGTTCAAAATAACTAGCTCCAACTGAGTATCGTGCATTCTCGTTACCTCCAGAAATGTCTATAGTATGATTTTGAATTGGTGCAGCTTCCTTTAACACCTCAGCATACCAATCAGTATTTACATCTGGTAAATTTGGGTTTACCCGACTTCTCCCATACCTCTGTATAGCCTCATCGATAAATGAGGCATCCGCTGAATTTCCGGATTGCTCGGTATATTGATTTATATAATTTACGAATTGTTCTGTATTAGACATTTTAAGTACATTCTGTGGTACCTGTACTCCATAATATCCGTTGTAAGTTATACTTGTCTTTTGATTATACTTACCAGCTTTGGTTTCAATCAGCACAACTCCATTTGCAGCTCTAACTCCATAAATAGCAGATGCTGAGGCGTCTTTAAGCACTGATATACTCTCAATATCAGCTGTATTAAGAAAATCTAAATTGTCAAAAAACATCCCGTCTACTACATAAAGAGGCTGCCCGTCATCTGAACCGGGAAAGGAACCTATACCCCTAACTCGAACCGTAGGGCTACCCCCAGGATTTCCATTACTCACAATTTGTACTCCAGCCACTTTTCCTTGAAGTGCTTGCATAGCCTGAGATGTCGGTGTTTTAACTATTTCCTCTGATTTCACAGTTGAAATAGCAGAAGTTAAGTTACGCTCGCTTTGCGTTCCATAACCAATTACAACCACTTCTTGAAGAGAGGTAATATCTTCTTCAAGTGTAATGTTAATTACGCTTTGTGCTCCAACAGGAGCCCTTTGAGTCTCAAAACCAATAAATGAAAATATTAAAACATCGTCACTACTTGCGACAACTGAATAATTGCCATCGGCATCGGTTACCGTACCTTGGCTAGTGCCTTCGAGGAGGACGTTTACTCCTGGGAGTGGCTCATTGTCTATGGACACCACCTGCCCACTCACAGTGTTTGTTTGTGCATAGACCTGCGGCATATAAAGCAGCAATGCCAGCATGCCAACTAATCGTAAAATTTTTGTCATAGGGGTTTATTTTAAAATTGTACCTATCGTTTTTTTAAACTTTACCTAATTGTATTATTACTGAAAGCCGTAAGCAAAAAAAAGAAAAAAAATCTCTCAGAAATCGTTTGAGAAACCGTTTGCGGTGACGCCTTTTATTGCGCTTAAAAAACAATGAACAAGGACTGTAACAGCCTTTTTAGAGCATATTACATAGCACAAATTGCGCTTAATTGACAGTAGTACAAAAGTGCTGGATTTTTGCGCGAAAATAGGCGCCTGAGGGTATAACTAAAAAATGTGCTATTTGAGGAAACTACCAGAGCATGACCCCTGATTCAGACTACCCCTTTTTCTCCAAATGAGCAGTAAACAAGTCCGTAATCTTAAAGCGAGTACCCTCATTTTCCATAAATACTTTTTCTATTTTCTTTCTAAAGTTCCATACAGTGTTTCTGCGCAAGTCGAGTAACTCAGAGAGATCGTCAAGTGTGTATTTGTGTTGCTTATCATTAACAACATACAAAATGTAAAAGGCCTTTTCTATTGGGAACTTAATACGATGAAAAATGGTATTGCTCGTTACAGACTCATCATAACCGCATTTGCTACACCGCCTGGAAAACTTGGTGTGCCCATCAGAGTATTTAGTGTTGCCACACTTGCTACACTCAAAGCCCTCACTCCATTTTAACCTATCCAGAAAGCGATAGCAGCTTATATCATTTGGGAAAATTTCCTTAAACTCATCAATGGTAAGGTTTTTATTAATAAGCCGATCCTGAAGTATCTCTTTAATATTGTTTTTGAGCTTCCAATTGTCTAGGTCCAGTATAGAGTTAATCTTACTAATTTCATTGGTTTGGAGGTACAGCTTCTTGTTTGTCTCATTCAGCAACAAGTTCTTTTCCTGTAGCTCTTTGGTGCGCTGTGTAACCAGCTGTTCAAGTTCCTGATTTACTTTGTCTTTAAGCTCCACATTCTGCTGATGCTGTATAATAATTCTTTTTAGCGCACGATCTCTGTTCGACTTAAGTATGCGCACCCTGTCACTCAGGGCATAAGTAAGCAATAGCATTTCTAACAGAAAGCAAATGTGTAAGCTATAATAGCTCAAAATGTAGAAAGGAATAATAGACCAGTTGAGTAAGGCTTTAATCAAAAATCCTAAAAATAATACGCCATAGGCCACAACGAAAAAACGCGCTGGTTTATAGCCCCTGGCAAGCACGTCTATACCAGCATAGAATATGAGCAACATCGGAATGATTTCTATATTCCTCCATTCAAAGAGAGAGTGATCAAATAGCAGCGCATAAACAAATAATAATGTGCGTAAAATAACAATAGCGGTTATGGCTTTATAAATCTTCCTGGCTCTTACGCGGGTATTTAGAAACCGTTGGCCAAATAATAAAGCCCAAAAAATCACTAAAAATAGTGCCGTCCCATGGGCTATTTGATTCCACTCCGGTTGATTTGGCCAGAGATACTGATAAGCCATACCATCCACACACATGGCATAAAGACCCACACTAAATATGTAAAATGTATAATACAGGTACTTAACCTCTCTAATCGCCAGATAAATAAGAATGTTGTAAAGGGAAATGATGAGTATTGTTCCATAAAAAATACCGTATAGAAAGTACTCAAAGAGCGAGTACTGCACAAAACGATTTACAGACCGAACGGCAATCCTTATATCTGCATATGTGTGAGATTTTATTCGGAAATAATAGGTCTGTCTCCCTTC
This sequence comes from Fulvivirga aurantia, assembly GCF_009711475.1. Lineage (GTDB taxonomy): Bacteria > Bacteroidota > Bacteroidia > Cytophagales > Cyclobacteriaceae > Fulvivirga > Fulvivirga aurantia. Next base: position 10,292 of record NZ_SMMD01000930.1, on the reverse strand, counting down.
TAAAAACGGGTCAATAAAGATTTCGAAATTCTTATGTCGAAGCGTCTTCTGGAGGAAGGGATATTGGTCACCCATAATCAGAGTATCATACCGGCCATTGGGCTGGGGCAGGTAAGCTTCGATATGATCGATGGTTTGATCGTAGAATTCAATCAGCCATTGCTTGTTATTATTTTTATTTAGATCAAGCGGAAGCTTTACCCAATAATAAGAATCAGTGTTATAGTCTTTGGTTTCAAACCTAACCTGCTTTTTGAAATTTAAATTTCCGGTTAGCACATCCTCAAATTCCTTTGATCCATCTACATCTTCATATATTTCCAGAGATATGATGTCCAGGATCACTTCATCGGTAGCATTATTGGGTAGCGACTGGCCAAAAAAAGGTGTCCATACCAATAAATAAATGACTATAAATAAGGCTGTTTTAATTGAATTCATGACCTACCACAAAAACCCGAGTCAAATCTATTTCTAATTTAGGCAAAGTTTCAGAATTTGGTAAATCAACATAAATATTGAGGCACCAGCCCAGGATTTCTAACTTGAAGAAATGTGAGTGGAGTGTATTGCCCCCGATAGCTATCAGGGGAACCAACTATCTGTCACGTTGATCGACTTAGCAGCTGTGCAGGGTATGACCTTTTAACTTTTAGTGTAAATAAATGTGGAGTGTATTGGATTCGAACCAACGACCCCCGCCCTGTCAAGGCGGTGCTCTAAACCAACTGAGCTAACACTCCATAGATAAACTTGCACGCAAGTATAATAATAATCTTGTAAAGATTACGATCCGCAACCTATACACTCAAAATCAGAATCATCCGGTCGCACAGTTGGACTTTCCATCTCATTTAACTGACGTTTAAGATCAAAAATCTTTTCCTGAGTGTCCATGTCCTTCATCATATCACCAACAAGTTGTGATTCTAACGCTTCGATTTCGCTTAATAGTTGCTCTTTCATACTTAAGATTATTCTGGTTTAATTATACATGGAAAATGAATGAATAACAACGATGACATTCAGATATTGTTACCAGGATTTGATTCTAAAGTTATTTGTCTTGTGCTGGTGGCGTAATCATGATATGTGCTTTATGAGTGCCGGGATCCATAATCCAGGGGCCACCTGGCACAATCGGACGAATGGGCAGGCCGGTAGATTCTGGCGTAGCAAAAGGAATATATACAACGTACCGATAATTTGCATCCACAACCTTTCCTGACTCTTCATCATACCTTCCTTCAGAGCCTGATAGTATATGAAGTGTAGTCGGATTTTTAGGCATTTGTAATGTGCCTGCTTTGGCCTCTTTTTCTCTGATTTCAAAAATTTCTGAACCACGCTTTCCCTCTGCTCTCAATTCGCGGCCCCTAGCCATAAATGGCTCAAGATCCTGATGATAGCACGCAACACTAAAACCCTCTTTAGATGGGTCGTCCGCTAAGCAGATTAGTTCATTAGTACCTACTCTAATCACCACAAGCTTCCTGGACTCATCAAAGCCCAACACAGTGGCCTCAGCCCTGTTTTCTTCGGGTGCAGCTTGTATAGCAGCACTTATTTGCTCTTCTTGATTTGGTATCTGCGCTTCACAACTGAAGCATGTAAATAAAGCTAAAGTAAATACAAGTCGTGTTTTCATGATTTTTAGATTGTTTCTCCCAATCAAGGTACGAATATCAGGGCAATGAGAAAAGAGGCCAGACTTGAATGGTAAAAATGAAAAATCACTTAAACAAAAAAAGACAGCCATTTCTGACTGTCTTTGTGTGGGCGCTGAGAGATTCGAACTCCCGACCCCCTCGGTGTAAACGAGGTGCTCTGAACCAACTGAGCTAAGCGCCCTTTTTTGTTTATTTCCCTTGCTCGTTTGCTTAAGGGAATGCAAATGTAATATAGATTTTTTTAAGTGCAAATATTTTACGAAAAATTTGTTAAAATTTATTCTGACTTACCTCGTTTGAAGATTTAGCCAGATTAGCGTAGCTTTCAAATTAAAATAACCAAACCTAAATCTCACAACCAATTTGACTTTAGTCAAGGCCATAAAGAAGACTTTCATTGTACTGCTTTCTGCGGTGCTCATACTTGTGTTATCAAGTATTTTAAGTGCTTTTTTCTTTAAAGATGCCTTGATCAATCACTTTATACGAGAAGCCAATAAAAATTTAAACACCCCAATTGATATCGGTAAAATTACCGTTTCAGCACTTGATAATTTCCCGAGAATGACCCTCACATTTCAGAGTGTATACATTCAGGAAAGTTTTAAAGGGAGCAGCTATCCTTTGTTAGAAGCTGACCAGATAGAATTTACTTTTAATCCGCTAGAGATTTATAGAGGCAACTACACCGTAGAGCAAATTTATATCAGCAATGCCTCCAGCCATTTTAAGGTTAATGAAAATGGCGAGCTGAATTATATTATTTTTAAAAAATCAGATTCCACTCAATCTCAAACCGTAAAACTTGATCTCTCAAAAGTTACTCTGAAGGACGTTGATTTTAAGTACTCCAATGATTTAAGTGAAATTTACCTCGATGTAAGTACACCAAGAACAGAAGCCATCATTGGAATAGTTGGCAAAACATATGACATCGAAGCAAAAGGAGCATACAACCTTAAGAAAATAATGTCTCAGGGGTCTACACTCATGGAGAATAAGGAACTAGAAATTAACAGCTTCCTCGTTTATGACGATCAGGCCAAACATGTAGACTTTATACAATCAGAGCTTAAAATTAAGGGGTCAGATTTTATTACCTTCGGTGAGTACGACTTTCTAGAAACACCGGAAATTTCTTTCTATGTAGAAGGGAAAGAAACCACACTACAAACGCTTATTTCGCTTCTCCCGGAAGAAAATGTGCAGCATCTCAAAAAATATAAAAGCTCCGGTGAGGTATACCTCGACTTATCATTAAAAGGTAAAATTGGCGGTAAAAACTCCCCTGCTTTACAGATAAACTTTGGTCTATTAGAAGCTGACCTGCTCTACCCGGAAAGGGATGTGAAAATTACAGAAGCCCACGCAGAAGGGGTATTTACGGCCTCTAGGATTGACCAGCTCAACAAAGGCAAACTAAGCCTAAAGAATATAAAAGGTATGCTCGAAGGGCAATCCTTCAATGGCAACCTTACACTAGAAAACTTCGATGATCCTCACATACACCTCGACTTCAATGGCGGCATGGAAGTAAACTCCTTGATGCGTTTCATAGATCAAAATGATTTTTCACTGGCATCAGGTGCGCTGCAGGTAAACTTAAACATGGCTGGCAAGATCAATAACCTCAAAAAGAAAGAAACCGCCAATAAAGTAAAAACCAGTGGAGAAATTGATGTAAAAGATCTTTCACTTTCTCATAAATCTTTAGCCCTGCCAGTCGAAAAAATTAATGGAAATTTTCTTTTCAACAATAATGACCTGGCCATCAGTAATGTCTCTGGGTTTTATGGCACCAGCGACTTCTTGCTCAATGGTTTCTTTAAAAATATCATCGCCTACCTACTTTTTGAAAACGAACCAATAGGTATTGAAGCTGACTTAAAATCCAGGTTTATCAATCTCGATGAGCTATTAGCTGAGCAAAGCGATAATAAAACATCTGATTATGCCTTCAGCATATCACCCAGGCTCATGCTCAAGTTTAATTGCGATGTTGGCGCATTAAAGTTTAGAAGATTTAAGCCAACAAATATCAAAGGCGATCTCAAGATCAAAAATCAGGTAGCCTATACCGATCAACTTAAACTGAAAGCTATGGGTGGTGAAATTGCCCTTTCCGGGTTGGTAGATGCCACAAAAACGCAGGCGCTTCAGGTAAACAGCAATTTTTCTGTAGAAAGAGTCTACATCGATAGTATTTTCTACGTATTCGAAAACTTCAACCAGTCATTCTTAGAAGATAAGCACCTTGAAGGTAAAATTCTGGCAGATGTACAAACAGAAATGGTTTTTGATCAAAAACTTAAACTTAAGCCTGAAACACTCACGGCCACCATCAACACAAGTATAAAGGACGGGGAACTTAACAACTTTGAGCCCATGCAAAAACTGGCCAGATATGTAGATGAAGAAAAGTTGGATCATCTTACTTTTTCTGAATTAAGAAATGAAATACATGTAGAAAATGAAACCATCTATTTACCTCAGATGGAAGTGAGCTCAAACATTACCGACATAAAAATCAGCGGAACTCACACTTTTGACCAAAAAATTGAATATCGTGTAATAGCACCCCTTAGAAGTAAAGCACGAATTGATAGAGATGAGGCCTTTGGTGCAATAGAAGAAGACACTCAAGGTCGTACTATGCTTTATCTAAAAATAATAGGCTCTACTGATGATTATGACATTTTGTATGACAAAGAAAGTGTAAAGCAAAAAATAGTAAGTGACCTTAAAAAAGAGGTTAACGAATTGAAAAATGCCTTTAAAAACAAAGGACTGGATAAGAAAAAAACTGTAGAATTGGAGGAAGATGATTATTTTGACTGGGATGATGACGGCCTATAACTACCCATAGCATGGAGCTTACTACCTTCAAAACCATATTTGATGAGTATTATCATCCGATTAAAAATTTCTTATATTATAAGTTAGGCGATGTGGCTTTGGCCGAGGACATTGCCCAGGAAGTTTTTATGAAAGCTTGGGAGAAAAGAGACCAAATTGTTGTTGACACAGTTAAAAGCTATTTATATACTATTGCAAATAACCTTACCATCAATCATTTTAAAAGTGCCAAAAGCAATTTTGAGTTTGAGTTAAAGGAAGACAACCCTGTACCAAGCAAAAGTGAGACACCTGATTATACCATGGAAAAGGATGAATTTGCATTGAAGTTAGAAAAGGCCATAGCCTCTCTCACAGAAAGTCAGCGTGTTGTCTTTCTCATGAATAGAATTGATGACCTGACTTACAAAGAAATAGCTAAACGGCTTGATATAAGTGTAAAAGCTGTAGAAAAACGAATGCGCAACGCATTAGAGGCATTGCGGCAATTAATTGACCATAAGATATAATACTATGGCAGATGATCAATTTATAAAAGACTGGCTAGAGGGCAAAGTATCTGCAAGTGATCTTGATAAAGCCAAAAAATCGGATGAATCGGTAGAGGATTTTGAGGAAATAATAGCGAAGAGTCAAAAGCTTAATGTGCCTCGGGGCAAAAGTAAAGCAGAAGCATGGAATGATTTTGTGGCTAAAATTGATGAAAAAGAAGCTCCCAAAGCCAAGGTGCGTAAGCTTAACCCGGCATGGCCTATTGGTATAGCGGCAGCAATATCTCTTGCAATTGTAGCATATTTATTTCTGTTCAGTAGTACTACAATATCAACAGCTCCTGGCAATAGATTAGCTCATGTACTACCTGATGGCTCAACAGTAACACTCAATGCCGATTCAAAAATATCGTATAATGAATCTAACTGGTTAGACGATAGGTCTGTAAAATTAGATGGTGAGGCATTTTTTGAAGTTACCGAAGGCTCTAGCTTCGTGGTGGAAGGCAACCAAACAAGTGTCACTGTTTTAGGCACAAGCTTTAATGTTTACTTAAGAAATGATGATGTAAAAGTTCAGTGCTTTACCGGCAAGGTTAACGTTGCTAAAAATGACAAAAATATAATACTAGAAAAGGGTCAGGCTACCGGAAATGAGTTGGAGTTAAGGTCATTTGATTCTTTAGTGGAAGCTACCTGGAGGTCTGGTGAGTTTCATTTCAAAAATCAACCTTTAACCGAGGTTATTAAAGAATTGGAAAGACAATATGATATTGAAGTGGAGTATGATTTAAGCACTCAAAGGCAATACACCGGTTACTTCAACGATAAGGATCTTAATGAGGCACTTCAATTTGTATTCAAACCTATGGGCCTCTCTTATGAAATAAAAGACGACAAAGTAATTGTTAAGTGAAGCGCCTCTTTACTACCATTCTTCTCTTTGCTGCAATTGCTGCACATGGACAAACCGAACAGGTAAAAATCACCCATGAGTTTATCAATGAGCCACTGGAAGCAGCGCTAAATTGGCTCAACAGTGAGCATGGCATCAAAGTCGCGTTTGACAATGAGCTAATTGCTCATGATAGTGTTACCGTAAGATTTGTTGATAATAATCTTCAGCAAGTTCTAGAAGGCCTATTGGCCAATACAGGCCTTACTTTCAATATCATAAACGGAAAAGTAGTTATTTATGCAGCCCCTCCTGAGGATAGCGAGGCTCCCAAAAAATACAATTTTCAGCTTTCAGGAAAAATAGCAGACGTTACCTCCGGTGAGAGCCTACCCAATGCATTGATTAAGGTAAAGGGTACTAATAAAGGTACGGTTAGTAATGTAGACGGGCACTTTACACTTTTTAAAGTACCAACAGATACCAGCACCATTGTTATTGACTACCTCGGCTACATGACTAAAGAGATCAAGCTCTCTCCTGATTTGCCTTTTTCTGAAATAGAAATTGAGTTGCAAAGTGATATTGAAATGCTTGACGATATCACCATTAGCGATTCTTACGATCAACCTATTGCCGTAAATAGAGAAATAAGTAGAATGGCCTTCAATCCCAAAGCCCTACAAACTCTGCCTACTCTCGGAGAGCACGACTTATTTCGTACGTTGCAATACATGCCGGGAGTAAGTGCTACCAACGAGTCTTCATCTGGTTTGTCGATCAGAGGATCTCTACCAAGTCAAAATTTGGTATTGCTCGATGGCTTCACCCTATACCACCTCGATCATTTTTTTGGTGTTTTTAGCGCACTAAATAGTGATGTGATTAAAGATGTCCAAATCTATAAAAGTGGCTATAGTGCCAAATATGGTGGGCGTGTGTCAGGAGTTGTTGACATAACTGGTAAAAGTGGTGGAGCAGACAAAGCTACTTATAGCATTGGCGCCAATTTATTGAGCCTAAGGGCAACAGCGCAAATCCCTATTGGTAAAAAGGTATCGGTGCTGGCGTCATTTAGAAGGTCATTTACAGATGCGGTACAAAGCGACCTTTACAAAAACCTGTTTGACATTGTACGAGAAAATGATGATCAAATTAATCGCCCGGTTGAAAATGACCGTTTTGAAGAAATTGAACCTGAGTTTTATTTTACAGATATCAATTTTAAAACTGCCTACCGCCCTTCCAATAAAGATATTATCTCGCTTAGTGCCTATGGAGGTCGAGACCACCTCTACGGTGAAACAATAGATTCTGCATCTTTTGCACCTTTAGACATATTCTACCAGGAAAGTCTGACTGAAAGAAACGAATGGGGCAATGGTGGTGTAGGTCTACGCTGGGGCCGACAGTGGAATGATAACTATTACAGCAATTTACGCTTTACCTTTTCTAGTTTTGACCGGAATTATAACTTCAATTATCAATATCAACTAGACTCAGCGCAACAAAGCCAAAAAGCTAATTTTGATTTTACACAAACCAATCGAATTGAAGACGCCAATTTTCTTTTTGACAATACCTATACGATTAATAACCAATGGTCTCTTGATTTTGGGATTCACGCCAACGAATATCGCATACGATACCAAACCAGCTCTAATGGTAAGGTCGCAGATGAGCAAGACAATGAAGGCAAAATCAGCAGTTTGTATATAACCGGCCATTATGATCTAAATCCGGATTTTAGAATCTCTGCTGGCTTTAGGTCAAACAGACACGAGATCAACGACACTTCCTATTTTGAACCTAGGCTCTCCGCTAATTATCAAATCAGTGAAAAACTTAATCTGAAAGCGGCTTATGGCGTTTATCATCAATTCCTAAATCAGGTATTGTATGATCATCCTTACAATGGCACACAGAATTTTTGGGCTTTTTCTAACTTGGAAGGCATACCTGTAGTGAAATCTAAACATCATGTGATAGGCGCAACCTATCAAAATAATGGTTTTCTGGTCGATTTAGAAGCTTACTACAAAGACCTTTCTGGAATCGTAGAATTTAATCTGGTACCATTTTTTGTGAAAGAAGAATCATTAGATCTGGGTTTTTTGGTGGGTGGTGAAGGCCGTATGCGCGGCATCGACCTCATGGTGCAAAAGGAGATTGGTAAATATAAAGGATGGGTGAGCTATAGTCTTAGCCGATCCCTTCAGTCTTTCCCTGCGGTAGAAAAAGGTATTTTTTACCCATCATTGCAAGATCAAACTCATGAAATAAACATTGTGAACATGGCAACACTTGGTCGCTGGGATGTGTCAGCTGCATGGATATACGGCAGTGGTTCTCCATATCGAGAGTACGATGTGCTTTATTTCACCAATGACCAAGGTACAGTGGAAGACTTCATAGTTGTAAAAGACAGAACTGCCATAGTTCGTCTTCCAGACTATCACAGACTTGACCTTTCAGTAGCCTATGACCTCAATTTTAAGAAGGGTTCGGGTCAGGTTGGCATGTCAATATTTAATAGCTACGCCAGAAAAAACATCAAGACAAGAAAAATTAACATTAGCGAACTGCAAAAGGCTATAGGAACCAAAAACCAGCCTCTCCCGACTTATAGAGACCAGATTTTAATAGGATTCACACCAAGCTTCTTTGTCAATTTTACTTTTTAACCAACTGATTATTAGTTTTTAAAAAACTTTTTCACTTCTTAAGGTAGGGTAAACTCTATCTGCCTTGTACTACTTATTGAAACACACAAACAATGAGTAGTAACAACAACATACCAAAAAGCACCACGTCAATTTCCAGGATTATGGAAGTAGCTGGTCAGTTTGCGGTACCTACTATTCACAATCATCAAAGCGCCTGGAAAAAGCTTGACCTTAAAAAGTCAAAGCAAATAAAATTTTTCCCTAATCGTCTCATGAGAATCGCAGCTGCAGTTGCATTGTTATGCGCAGCTTGCCTCAGCACTGTGTTTATGGCACAGCAAGAAATAGTCACAGCTAAAGGCGAACATAGAACTATAGAACTCCCCGACCACTCTACCGTGCGACTCAATGCAGAATCCATGGTAAGCTTTAACCCTATCCTTTGGAAACTAAACCGTCAGGTATCGTTTAGCGGTGAGGGTATTTTTGAGGTAATTAAAGGGAGTACGTTCACCGTCAATACTGCAAAAAATCAGTCGGTACGTGTATTGGGTACAAGCTTCGATGTGTTGGCGAGAAAAGATCTATTTAGAGTAGCCTGCATCACAGGCAAAGTAAGTGTAGACCAGGGCAATAAGCAGGTAATTTTAACACCCGGACTCACCACTCAGCAAGCCGGTAACGACCTAACCGAACCTTTAATTTTTGACCCAAAAATTCTGGCTTGGGAAAGTGGTGAGTTCTATTTCTCTAACCAACCTCTATCAGAAGTTATTTCCGAAATCGAAAGACAATTTAATATCACTATCGATTACACAGCCAGTAAAGAAAGATACTACACAGGCTATTTCAACAACAAAGATCTTGATGAGGCACTAAAATTAGTTTGCTTACCTCTGGGTCTCAAGTATAAGATTGAAAATTCTAAAAAAGTAAAAATTATCAACTACGAAATAAATGTTTAATTAAATTATGAAAACGATGAAATCATTGAGTTTAAAAATTACAATCGCTCTCTTATTTGCGGTGACAATCATGGCATGTGATGATGAGCAGGTGCAACCAGAACAAAATATTAATGACAATTCTGAAGAAACCAGCCAATTAGTAAAGTTGAAAAGTGATCTTGACAACGCTACATTCAACCTATTTGGTGGAGATTTTAAGGGCAATCAAAACAATGGCCGAAGAATTGGTGTACACAGATTTAGTCACTTATTTAATAGCAAAGAAGAGGCTGCAAGAGTATCGGAGGATTGGGATACTTGTGCACTCATTACCATAAAGGAAAATGAAGATGGAAGCTATACAGTAATCCTTGATTTTGGAGAAGGATGCGAAGAATCAGACGGAAGATTTTTAGAAGGTATAGTAGCCTTTAGAGGTAGCGAAACCGATAGCTCTGGAGTATTTCAAATAGGCTTTGAAAACTTTTCTGAATCTCACCCGGGAGATAGCGTAATCAAAGATTTTACAATCTCAGGGTGGTACCATGGCGAATGGAAGTTATACCCAACCCCGGACTTTGATTATGCTGAAGGATTTGCAGAGTCATTCGAAATCAACTACGACAATGGTGGTCAGGAAAAATTTGCTGCAGAAGGAGAGTTTTTAGCCAATGAAAGAGGTTTTGCAGTTACCAAACACAACTTTGAGGGAACTAACCTCGAAGGTGATATTTTCAGCGGTGTTACTGTTGACCCATTAATCTATG
>NZ_SMMD01000817.1 GCF_009711475.1 Fulvivirga aurantia | reverse complement strand
TATTTTGAATAATTTGTGCTCCTTTTTCAATAATCGCAGAACCAAAACTTAAAAGCACTTATGAGTAACTCTTTTCAGAAAGTAAGAAATTATCTACTCGACTTGGATTGCAATATCAGACATGAAAGTGAAGAAGAAGGCTTGTTTGTAGTTGAAGACGAAAAAAGTGGAATTAACAATCTTGTATTAGGTTGTGCAGATCCGATATTAATTATAGAGCAATACATATTTGAAGTTAAAAATCAGCACAGCGATGTGTTTATGAAATTGCTTCAAAAAAACCGTGATATCATACACGGAGCATTTGTACTCGATGAGAGTGGTACAAAAGTCATATTCAGGAATACTTTAGAGCTGGAAAACCTTGATTTAAACGAGCTTGAAGCCTCGTTTAATTCCCTGAGCCTCTTGCTCAGTGAGTACTCTAATGAGTTAATAGAATTTTCTAAAAATTAAAATTTAAGAGACATGAACATATTTAGTAGACTATTTAAAATCGGCCAATCTGAGGCACATGCTGCTATAGATAAGCTCGAAGACCCTATAAAGCTGACGGAGCAAGGGATTAGAGATATGAAAAATGATCTTGATAAAAGCTTGCAGGCTTTGGCGGAGCTTAAGGCCATGGCCATAAGAGCCCGAAAGGATGTAGACACTTATAAAAGCAAGTCGAGTGACTATGAGCAAAAGGCCATCCTATTGCTCAAAAGAGCGCAAAGTGGAGATCTTGATGAGGCAGAAGCAGATAGGCTTGCGACAGAAGCTTTGGTGCAAAAAGAAGAAAACATGAAGCATGCTGCCAGAGCTTTGGGCGAAAAGCAAAAATATGAAGAGTCTATCGAGAAGATGGATAGCAATGTAAAGCGCCTGAAGTCGACCATTAGTAAATGGGAAAATGAGCTGAAAACGCTAAAAGCGAGAGTTAAGGTGAGCAATGCTACCAAAACTATTAATAAGCAAATGGCTCAAATCGATTCTACCAATACCATTTCTATGCTTGAGCGCATGAAGGAGAAGGTAGATAAAGATGAGGCTTTGGCAGAAGCCTATGGAGACATAGCTCAGGAAAGCAGAAGTGTAGATGAAGAAATTGAGAAGACACTGGCTGAAACAGGTACAACTGAAAAAGCCGAAGAGCTAGCGAAGCTGAAAGAAAAATTAGGAATAAAGAAAAACGAAGAATAATAACTTATGGGTGAATTACTAGATGCGGCAGTATCTCCTGCCAATATAATCATAACAGCACTTTTTGTCTTTATCGTCATTTATTGGATCACTGTAATAATCGGTGTGCTCGATGTAGACTTTATGGACTTTGATATCGATATAGATGCAGATGCGGAAGTAGACGGGCTATCAGTAACCTGGCTCAACTCTGTGCTGGCATTCTTCAACCTGGGGCAGGTGCCTGTTATGATTTTCTTTACATTTTTAATCATACCGGCCTGGGCAATATCGGTCATAGTAAATGATTTTATCGGTAATTCTACCCTTATAGTTGGAGTAATTGTACTGCTGGGATCTCTATTTGTCAGTCTGTTTGTCGCAAAAATTTTGACAATACCATTTATCAAACTTTTTGGAAGACTTGGCAAAGATGAGGAGAGAGATGAAGTACTCATTGGCAAAATGTGTACTGTAACGATAACAGCACGTGAAAATAAAACAGGACAAGCGCATGTACTCACAGACGGAGCGCCCCACCTGCTCAATGTTCGCACTTCTAAAGGTCATGAGCTCAAAAAAGGCGATACTGGTCTGGTGATCGAGTATAACAAAAAACTCAACGTGTATTTAATAGAACCTTATAATTAATCTAAACAAGAATGGCAACAAGCGTAACAATCGTATTAATAGTTTTTGGAGCTGTATTCTTCATAGGAATCATCTCCATGTTTATCAAAATGTATCGCAAAGCGGTACAAGGGGAGGCCCTTGTGCGTACCGGTGTAGGCGATGCAAAAGTAAATTTTTCAGGAATGTTCGTAATTCCGGTTTTGCACAAACTGGAGATTATGGATATCACACTGAAAACCCTAAATATCTCCAGGCTCGGCAAAGATGGTCTGATCTGTAAAGACAACATGAGAGCAGATATTAAGGTAAGTTTCTTTATTCGTGTAAATAAAACTACCGAAGATGTTATTCACGTAGCACAGTCGATCGGGTGTCATCGCGCGTCTGATATTGGTGAGTTAGAAATGCTTTTTGATGCTAAATTTTCTGAAGCATTAAAAACAGTAGGTAAGCATTTCGATTTTGTAGAGCTGTACAACTCCAGGGCGAGCTTCAAAGAAAAAATACTTGAAGAAATAGGTACCGACCTCAATGGCTATGTGTTAGATGACTGCGCTATTGACTACGTAGAGCAAACCTCTATCGATGATCTCAATGAGAACAATATCCTGGATGCGCAAGGTATCAAAAAGATTATCGAGCTTACCTCTACTGAGAAAATCAAATCTAATCTTATTGAGCGTGAGCGAGAGAAAACCATCAAAAAGCAGGATGTGGAAGCCCGCGAAACAATTCTTGAGTTAGAAAAGCAACAAACAGAGAAAGAAGAGCAGCAGCGCAGAGAGATTGAAAACATAAAATCGAGAGAAGCTGCCGAAATAGAAAAAGTGAAGCAGGAGAATGAGATGAAGGCTCAGCAGGCTCGTATCGCTACAGAAGAGGAAGTGGGTGTAGCCGAAGAGAATAAAATGAGGCAAATACTCGTGGCTCTGAAAAACAAAGAGAAGACAGATGCGATTGAGACAGAACGCGTAGAGCAGGCCAGAGCACTTGAAGCCACAGAAAGAGAGCGAGTGGTTGAGTTGGCTAATATCGAAAAGGAGAAGTCACTCGAGGTTGAAAGACGAAATATTCAAGAGGTTATAAGAGAAAGAGTGACAGTAGAAAAAGCTACTGTTGAGGAGGAAGAGAAGATCAAGGATACACGTGCGATGGCCGAGGCTGATAGAAATAAGAAGGTAGCTATCACAGCAGCTGAGCAAAAAGCACAGGAAGCGCTCGTACAAGAGATAAAAGCTGCTGAGGCAGGCAAACAAGCCTCTGAGCACAGAGCGAAGCAAGCACTTATAGATGCAGAAGCAGAGCAGGCAGCGGCCAATCATAAAGCAGAAGCAATGAAAACATTGGCTGATGCAGAAGCGGCTCAAAAAGCAGCCATCGGTATGTCAGAAGCTCAAGTGATGAGTGCCAAGGCAGAAGCTAAAGAGAAAGAGGGTGAGTCTGATGCTGCAGTAATAGAAATGAAAGCTGACGCAGAAGCTAAGGGTATTAAAATGAAGGCCAACGCACAGGCAGAAGCTGACGAAAAACTAGGCTTTGTTGCGGCTAAAGTTTCTAGAGAACAAGGACAGGCTAAAGCCGAAGTTACAGAGGCACAAGCAGCCGCTGATGAGAAGAAAGGTCTGGCAGAAGCTAAAGTAATGACTGAGAAGTTTAAAGCAGATGCTGAAGGCATCAAAGAAAAAGCTTCCGCAATGAAGGCGCTTGACGGGGCAGGTATGGATCACGAAGAGTTTAAACTGAGAATACAGAAGGAAACTCAGGTAGAGCTTGCACAAATCGATGTACATAAATACATCGCTGAGGCACAGGCAAAAGTAATTGCAGAAGCCATGAAGGCGGCCAAAATAGATATCATTGGTGGTGAGTCAATGTTCTTTAACCAAATAGTCGGTTCTATCACAAAAGGTAAAGCGATTGACGGTTTACTTAAAGGAAGCGATACCATAACCGATATTAAAGATGCATTTCTAAATACAGATGGCGGCAGCAGCTTTAAGCAAAATATTGGTCAGTTGTTGAAGTCTTTTAACGTATCATCAGAAGACCTGAAAAATCTTACAATCTCTGCTTTACTCTTTAAAATGATGGGAAGCGCAGAAGACGATCAGGTAAAAAATAGCTTGAGACAAATGATGAGTTTGGCAAAATCTGCCGGTCTCGATAATGAGACGCCTAAGACATTAGGCCTCGCATAGTTTGAGGTAGCCATTCTTGAGTGTTTTTCCCGGCTTCTGATAAAAGAAGCCGGGGATACAACACCGCTTAATGGAATAAATCACACACCTTAAATTTTGTCTTTACTTTTTTAGAATATCATCACTATGTCAAAACAGCACGAGGAAGATACCAAGCAGGATATATCATTAGAAGGCGGCACTTATGAAGTGCTTAAAAACAGGCTTAAAAATTATGCAGATGAGCTTTCGGCTGCCCTAAAAAGTCTTAATCAATCACGTAAGGATGTATTTGGAGCTATAGAAACCACTCTTATAGCTACAGAAAGAATTAATACAGAAAACAATTGTATTCCATGGGATATGGTGCCCATCGGCAACCAATTTATATTTGGTTTCAATGTACATCTGGGGCTTAAAAGTAAGGTTGAGCTTTCTGATGTTTTTAGCATCCATGCCTATAAAGACCATACTTTTCCTGCACTTGATTACAGTCTTATAGAAGATGAGCAGTTTGTTACTGATTTTCAAAAACTCTACAAATATTATAAAGACACCCAGTTTGTAAAGTTTGCCAAAATTGGTCCTCACCTCTATATGATATTCAGAATCGGCAAAGATATAAGTGATATTAAGGCCTTTAAATGGTTGATCGATGGAGATAAGCTTACTTACCTGGACAATAGGAGTGAGCATGAATTCAGTTTTCCTGATCAGCATGCTTTTAAATGGAAGCGAACCACCAGAGACTACCATAGGGAAGGGGAGTACCCACATATTTCTATCGAAGACAAGGTTTTTGTAGAAACTGTAGGAGGAGATCTTACCATAAAAGTGGAAGATAACACAGATTCTGGTCATGGCATCTATCATGAGGAGGTTGATAACCCTGACCAGACATTAGATGATGCAGAGGTGCTCTATGCTATTTTAGGCAACCTTATACTTTTGAAAATAAGGCCTTATCAGGAGAAAGAATATCGCCATATTGTCTACAATAGTAAGCTGCAAGAGGCAAGGTCAATCAATGCCATAAAAGACGCCTGTGTACTTTTACCAGACGGACAGGGAGTAATTTTCTCTAATGGTTATTACTTGCAAAGTGGCGATTACAAGCTTTTTCAGAGTGGGTTAGAAAACATGGTTTACGAAAAAACCATAGCCTCACCCAATGGAGAGGATTACCTATATGTTTTTTACAATCGTAGAAAAGGCATATACCTCTTACTGCCCTATAACATCATAGAGCAAAAAGTAGAAAACCCAATTACCTGCCATGGGTATGCAATATTCGACAATGGAGAATTATGTTTTTTCAATGCGGATGATGAGCCAAAGAAACACCATGCTGCTAAAATTTGGCAGACACCTTTCACAGGTCCTGATTTTCAACCCACCTCTCAAAACAACTCCTATTTATATAAAATAGGCAACAAAGAGGTGGTGAAGGCCATGGCTGAGTGCAATGAGGTAATCAGTCTTGTTGAAAAAGGGGAAAATTATGATGATCTGTATGTTGATTTACAACGAGGCGCTACAGATATAATAGACAGCTATCATTGGCTGGGTCATAAAGAGGCTTACAACGCGCTTGATCCATTAAAGGGCATAAGAAGCACTGCCTCTTCGGCCATCGATGAGTATGACAAAGTCGTAAGAATACGAAAAAGCACCCGAGAGCAGGTAAATGAAGTGCTCGGGCAAGTCGATGAGCTCGTAAAGAAAATTAGTCGGGAATCTAGCCATACGTTAGAGACATTTGTAAAGAACCTCACAGCGCTTAGAGAGCGCAGGGGAGAAACTGAGTCTCTGAAATCTCTCAGGTATGTTGATGAGCAGGAGATTGATAAGTACGAAAAACTACTAAAGGAAGAAAATCAGAGATATGCCGATAGCTGCGTTAGATTTCTTTTAAGAAATGATGCTCTTAAAGAATATGAGCAAAAAGTGTCTGCGCTGGAGGAGGCTATCGGTGAGGTTTCTAAAGTGGTTGAAATAGAAGAGCTCAACAGTAAAATCGAGCAGGTGTCTAAAGACCTCGAAATGCTTATTGATATAGTGAGCAATCTCAAAATCTCTGACCCTACTCAAACTACGCAGATTATAGATAATATTTCGGCATTATTCTCTGTGCTCAACAAAAACCGAGCAACGCTTAGAAAGAAAAAGCGCGAGATGCTTTTGGTAGAGGGCAAAGCAGAGTTTAACGCACAGATTAAACTCATAGAGCAAAGTGTAACTAACTACATTGACCTGGCTGAAACACCCACAAAATGTGATGAGTATTTAGCAAAACTGATGGTTCAGTTGGAAGAACTTGAAGGCAAGTTTTCTGAATTTGATGATTTTGTCGAAAAAATTTCTGAGAAGAGAGAAGAAATCTACAATGCCTTTGAGGCTAGAAAAGTGGCTCTGGTAGAGGCGAAAAATAAGCGAGCCAATAATTTAATGCAATCAGCTACGCGCATACTCGGAGCTGCCCAAAGCAGAACACAACGCATGACCACCATTGGGGAGATCAATGGCTATTTCTCCTCAGACCTGATGATGGAAAAGCTGAGAAACATTGTAGCGGAGTTAAAAGAAATTGGAGACTCAGTAAAAGCTGATGACATTCAGAGCCGCATGAAGTCTCTGAAAGAAGACGCCATCAGGCAGCTTAGAGATAAAACAGATTTGTTTGAGTCTGGTGAAGATATCATCAAGTTTGGTAAGTATAAATTTACTGTAAACACCCAATCACTGGAAGTTACGATTGTGCCGAGAGAGGACAACCTGTTTTACCACCTCACAGGCACCAATTTATATGAAGAAATTAAGGATGAAAGATTAAACAGTACCCGATCGGTGTGGGGTCAATCTATCGTATCCGAAAATAGCGAGGTCTATCGTGCTGAATATTTGGCATTCAAAATTTTGCAAGATGCAGATAAGCCAAAGCAAAACGGTCAGACTATTCTTTCTCTAGATGAGCTTTATAGACTTACCAAAGATGAGTTGACAACTTATGTGCAAAAATATATGGCCTTAAGGTACAACGAGGGCTATATGAAAGGTGTGCATGATCACGATGCAACACTTATACTGGAGTCGCTATTAAAATTTCATCAGAATGGTGGACTGTTACGCTTTAGCTCAGAGTCTCGGGCGCTTGCACGGTTATATTGGCAGCACCTTATCGATGATGAGTATAAAAGCTTGTTAGAAAAGCGTATCAAAGGCTTAGGGATAATTATAGATGTTTTTCCAAATCTTAATGAGTATTCTCAAATTATCGAAGAGATTCAATTAGATATGGAAACTAAGCCCATTGCTATTTTCCCAGAAGGACTGGTGGAAGGTGCAGCCGTTTATTTATTCCATGAGATCAAAGATCACGAAGATTTTGTAAAATCTGCCAATGCATCGTCTCTGGCCAATGCTTTTCAGGAGTATTTAAAGGATAAGAAAATCAAAAAGAGGTTTAGTGATTCTATCAACCAGCTCAAAAACCCTGTAGATCAATTTGTTCTGATCAATAAATGGCTGGATGCTTATGTGGGTCATTCTCAGCAGCAGGACGATGAAGAGTTTGTGAAAGAGGCCGCTCTTATATTGCTGGACCCTACAACACAACCCCGGGTAGTAAGCATACCTTTGGTAGAGGATATCGATGGGTTTCAGGGGAGTCACGATGTGTTGATTGACGGCAACTATCATATGAATTTCAACAGATTCTTGTTGAAGATGCAGCAGTTTGAAGCGCTTACCGTGCCAGCTTTCAAACAATTTAATCAAGTAAAAAAGGAGTTGGTTACTGAGTTTACCGAGGAACTGCGTTTTGAAGAATTTAAGCCAAGGGTGATGGCTTCTTTTGTGCGTAACAAGCTGATAAATGAGGTTTACTTACCATTGGTGGGAGCCAATTTGGCCAAACAAATCGGAGAGGCTGGTGAGAATAAGCGTACCGATTTGATGGGTATGCTTTTGCTGGTTTCACCTCCTGGCTATGGTAAAACCACCCTCATGGAATATATCGCCAACAGGTTAGGAATCATTTTTATGAAAATAAATGGTCCGGCCATCGGCCATAATGTTACCTCTGTAGATCCGGCAGAAGCACCTAACGCGGCAGCTAGGGAAGAGCTTAATAAACTCAACCTCGCTTTTGAAATGGGTGATAATGTTATGATCTACTTAGATGATATCCAGCATTGTAATCCAGAGCTGCTTCAAAAATTTATTTCACTCTGTGATGCCCAAAGGAAAATAGAAGGTGTCTACAAAGGCAAAAGTAAAACCTACGATTTCAGAGGTAAAAAAGTGTGTGTAGTGATGGCCGGAAACCCCTACACCGAGAGTGGTGACAAATTTCAAATACCTGACATGCTTGCCAACAGAGCTGATGTCTATAATCTGGGTGATATCATTGGAGATGCAGAATCTGCGTTTAAATTGAGTTATTTAGAAAATTGTATTACTTCAAACCCTGTACTCAACAAGCTGGCTGGCAAAAGTCAGGAAGATGTATATACACTGGTAAGCTCTGCTGAGAAAGGCAGTATGGAAGGGGCTGAGTTTGAAGCCAATCACTCACCGGAAGAGATCAAAGAATATGTAGATGTTTTCAATAAATTATTCAAAGTACGCGATGTGATCTTACGTGTCAACATGGAATACATTCGTTCGGCTGCTCAATCAGATGAGTACAGGACCGAACCGTCTTTTAAGCTTCAGGGTTCTTACCGGGATATGAATAAAATTGCCGAGAAAGTATTTTCTGTAATGAACGAGGAAGAGTTGCAAACACTTATCAAATCGCATTATGATAACGAAGCTCAAACCCTGACTTCAGGAGCAGAAGCAAACCTTTTGAAGTTGAAAGAGCTTAACGCCAAACTCACAGATAAAGACATGGCCCGTTGGGAGGAGATAAAAGAGATTTTTATGAAAAAGCAGCGCTTAAGAGGCTTTGGTATGGGTAATCAAATGGGGCAAATGCTCAGCCAAATCGAGGAGGTTACTAAAGGCCTGGAGGGCATTAAAGACGCATTGATGAAAAGGAAATAAAGCTTAAATAAAAACCCGAAGAATGATTTTCTTCGGGTTTTTAGTTTCTGGTAACTTACTTACACATTGTTGAGTAGTCGTAGATAAATTGCTCAAATTCTGACCAATCCGGGTTTTCTCCATATTTTGAGATTAACTCAGGACACTCCCCAAAAAGCTCCTCCATGTCTTTCTTGTATTCTTTCTTTTTAATTCTTTTGGCGATTTCCTCACCATCTTTCTTTATGTAATAAGATTTTGCCAAACCTCCAGCGAGTGTCATTCCACCCACTCCTATACTTGCTGTCTCACCAGCGAAAGGATCATAATATACAGTGATTTTTTTACTGAAAGTTGGGTTCATCACCTGTAGCATACAATCCTGAACTTTTTTCTTTTTCACCTGCACTTTCGAAGATTCCATATATAA
>NZ_SMMD01000732.1 GCF_009711475.1 Fulvivirga aurantia | reverse complement strand
TTTTTTTAGTATAAGTAAATATTTCAATGACTAATCCTGCGAATCGAACTATACTCCAAAACCCGCTGCGTATATTTCAACACTTTCATTTAAGCCTACTTCCAATCTTCTTTTGTTTACTCCCCGAAGATCTTCAATTGGCCAAACATATGCACTATCGTAAGATTCTCCTGTCTCTGATTTTATCACACGTTTGGAATAGATTTGAGTTCTATAGACCTGTTTTTCCCCTCGATTCATAAGCACTCGATCTTGAAACATAGCTGCACGATGCATGGCTAATTCGTTATTTTCTCCAGCTTCCAAAATTAAATCATAATGTTTTTCCATAGTTTCTTCTGAGCTATGCTGGAGTATCAAAAATGCAGCTCTTGACCCATCCTCTCCCACCAAGCTTCTTCCTGGAAATCCGTATTCGGAGATTATATCTTCAAGTATTTTCAAATTTTCACGGTCGATCTTAGCTTGCAACATCCAAATGCTATCACGCTTTCGCATGTCTTCAATATCCATTAATTGATGCCTATACTTTTGATCAAGCGCTTTCATTCTTTTCAAAACTTCTGATAGCTCTTGATTGATACCTTTTGTTGTCTTACTTTCTGATTGCTTTGTATCACAGCTAATCAACACGATTGTAATAATACAATAAATTATATTTTTCATGATATCTGAAGTAAAAAATCGAAGCTACTGAAATTTGGGGTTATACAAACTATTAGGGCTTACTTATTTAGGACCTTTTATGTCTATTAGTAAAATCTTCAAGGCTTTTACTATCTTCAACTATGCAAAACTTATCAGGAAGAAAAGTAGAGTACTCAAAAACCACAATTACTGAATTAATGATACCCTCTTATGCCAATTTTGGTGGCAAAATACATGGAGGTATTTTACTCTCTCTCATTGATAAGGTTGCTTATGCCTGTGCCAGTAAACATGCAGGCACATATTGCGTGACGGTATCGATAGATGTAGTAGATTTCTTACAACCCATAGAAGTAGGTGAACTAGTCTCTTTACATGCCTCGATTAATTTTGTGGGCAACACTTCACTAATAGTTGGTATAAAAGTTATAGCAGAAAACGTAAAAAACGGGAGTGTAAAACACACCAATACTTCTTACGTAACGATGGTTGCCAAAGATGATGACAACAAGCCTACGCAAGTACCACCCCTTATTTTAGAAAGCAAAACGGACGTAAGGCGATTTGTAGAAGCCATGAAAAGAAAAGAACTCAAGCAGTCTTTTAAAGAAAAAATGGATGAGACTAAGTCTACACTAGATCTCGATGAAGCAGTAGAAACGCTGGAAGATCAACGATGCGAGCTTAAATTAAGTGATTAACAGATTAGTAAATACTTATCTTAATTTATCGTTGTTTTTATGACGATCTTTATCTCTGGAAGTTTTCTTTTCGATATTTTTCTTCAATGCTTCAGTAAGGTCGACACCCGTTTGGTTAGCCAAACACATAAGCACCCATAGCACATCGGCAAATTCATCACCCAGGTCTTTGTCCTTATCACTCTCCTTCTCAGATTGCTCTCCATATCTTCTTGACATGATACGAGCAACCTCCCCCACCTCCTCTGTGAGGATTGCCATATTGGTGAGCTCATCAAAATATCGCACTCCGTGCTCCTTTATCCAGTCATCGACCAGTTGCTGTGCCTCCTTAATCGTCATTTCTTATCTTTTGTATCTACGATAATAGTGACAGGGCCATCGTTTTGTATCTCTACTTTCATATCAGCGCCAAATTCGCCTGTAGCCACGGGTTTACCAATTTCCAGCTCAAATTGCTCCACAAACTTTTCGTATAATGGCACGGCATAGTCAGGTTTTGCGGCTTTTATATATGAAGGTCGGTTGCCTTTTTTAGTACTGGCATGCAGTGTAAACTGGCTGATTACCAGTGCCTCTCCTTTTATGTCCAAAAGGCTTTTGTTCATAACACCCTCTTCATCATCGAAAATACGCATGTTTGCGATTTTTCTGGAAAGCCATTGAATGTCCTCAAATTCATCGGCACCTTCTATGCCTAACAACACATTGAGCCCCTGACCTATTTCACTCTTAATTTCACCGTTGATTTTTACTGAAGATTTCGAAACGCGCTGAATTACAGCTATCATACACTAGTATTTTTGAAGTTCTTTAGATTCATGCACGTGCTTGCCCTCTGCCTGAGATTGAGCCAACTGTTGCATGGCACGTGCTACTTTATCATATTTTATTGCTTTGTATTTTTTTAAAGGTCCCTGGAATAAGAAACCAAATACTTTAAAGAATACCTGAGCCACACCTTCCCCTACCCTGGTTTCTTCTCGACTACCTATAAGTAGAGAAGGGCGAAAAATGTGATAGGCTTGAAAATTAACCCCTGAAATGGCCTCTTCTACTTCACCTTTCACTTTATTGTAAAAAACAGATGATTGTTTATCTGCGCCAAGGGCTGAAATGAGCAAGTACTGCGAAGCCCCATTGTCTTTAGTGATTTTCGCTAGCTTAAGCGGATACTCATAATCAACCGCTCTAAATTTTTCTTTTGATCCGGCATTTTTCATGGTCGTGCCTAGGCAGCAAAACACATCGTCACCTTTCAAATCGGTTTTGTGATCATCCAAACTTTCAAGATCAGCAATCACATTCATGAGCTTCTTACTGGTATGTTGAAGCGGCCTTCTGCTTATCGCAATTACTTTTTGATATTTGGGGTCATCGAGTAAAAGCTGCAGTAGCTCTTCACCAATGAGACCAGTTGAACCTGCTATAATTGCTGTTTTTGACATTAGGTAACTTCTTTAGAGTTCTCCCAGAGGATATATTCATCTATTTCTTGCTGCAACTTACTATACACCCAAACTACGATCGAAAAATCATCGATAAAGCCTGTAATTGGAATAAAATCAGGCACCAGATCTACAGGAGTAACAAAATATACAACTGCTGCTACCAGTAATAGTACGTTAGTGGCTTTAATTTGCCTATATTCCCCTTTGGCGTAAGCAATAATCATCCTCCTGATAACACGGATTCTTTCTGCCAGTGAGCTATTTTTTATGTTTTGTACATTTACGTCTTTTAGCTTATCACCGGCCGCCTTTAGTAAATATTGCAACTGCTCTTTATTCTTTAAAATTCTCGAAGCCCGCTGTTTCGCATTCTTGAAAAACTTGTTCTCTCTTGCACTCTCCATATCTTCTCTAAAAAGTTTGTCTTATCTCCTGCTTTACTGCTTTTAAAGCATCCTGTATTGGGTCAGAGTCTTTTTCTATGGTTTTTTCGAAAATCAGTTTCGATAAATCCATATTAGACGAATCTTTAGGTAAAGATGATGCCGCATCGTTGATCATTACTATTAGATCTTCTTTGGCCGACTTTACCATATCCCAAGCCTCATCACTCATATAAACCTGCTGAGACACGTTATGGTTATATTCTTCTCTGATCTCGTTGAGCATGATTTGCTGAAACTCCCCTGCTGTATATTTACCATTATTCAATCTTACGATGAGATTGTTAGGGCTGATCCTTTCTAAAAACAGGCAAACTCTCTCATATGCGTGCAGCCTGTTTGGCAATACTGTCTCAATACTTTTACCTCTTACCTCTAAACTGTGCTTTTGCAGCTCTTTGTCTAAAAATGATTTCACAACCAAATACATGGCGTATAAAACAATTGCTGCTGGTAATATAAGTTTAGCAAATTCTATAGTAGCGTCCATCAATATCTCTTTTTGCGTTAAGGAGCTTTAAGTTAGGAAAGTCGTAGAAATAATTTAATACTCTGAGTTTTAGAATTTAAATTCACGCAATATTGTTTCATCGAGGACAAATGGAACACTAACTGTTCTGTGGTTGTTCAATAGACAAAAATAAAATCTGCATGAATTTACAGCCAGTAACACTCACTGACCGCGCGGCCAAAGAAGTAGAAAACATCATGAATAATAAGAATATACCCGAAGGCTACGGACTACGGGTTGGTATTAAAGGCAGTGGTGGTTGTGTGGGTTTCACCTACATGCTTGGTTTCGACAAAAAACAAGAAGGTGATATTGAGTATCAGGTAGGCACAACACCTATTTATATTGAGAAAAAACACACCATGTACCTCATTGGCCTTGAAGTTGATTTTTACGAAGGTTCTGATGCAAGAGGCTTCACCTTTGTAAAGGCAGGTGAAGAAAGTACAGTTTCTTAATCACGTTTCTTTTCAATCGTTACGCGTGCCTCCCGGCATGCTCCCTGTATCGGTGGATTAAGCTTAGCGAGACTTACTAATACAGACTGAACCAACGGCATTTCTTGTAATACTCTATTGGCTATTCGCATTACAACATTTTCTAGTAGCGAGGCAGCAATCTGCATCTCCTCTTTGATGATGGTATAAAGCTGCTCGTAATTAACAGCCTGCTCAAGGTCATCATCCTTGGCAGCATTTTCAAAGTCGGCAGTCACTTCGATGTCTACTTCAAAATGATTGCCTTTCTCTCTTTCCTCATCATAATATCCATGATAGGCCTTAAACTGAAGGCCATTAAGTGCTACTTTTTGCATTACTCGATATCATCAAAAAATGAAGTGCTTTCTTCATTTTTCTTCTGAGAAGGTTGGTTTTCATTTACTCGCGGAGACTCTTCGCTTATAGGGGGTGGCGCTGGTGTGTTGTGGCTTTCCACATCAAATCTCGTGGAAGTGTTTTGCTGTATGCTTTCTCTTTTAATACGCATCAGCTCATCCTCAACATCAAAAGACTTCATTTGCATCTTCACACGCTCCACTTTGTCCAATGCATCACTGGCAAAGCTCTTAATGTCAGACAGAAGATCAGCTTTAACGTTCTCTAACGTTCTATAAACCTGAGCCATAGAGCGTATTCTATCTTCCATGTCATCAAGCGTGTTGCGTGATTTCATTTCAGCTTCCTCGATGGTATCTTTGGCCTTTGATTTTGCATCATTCATGAGCGCTTCAGCCTTCATCTGAGTCTCCTTCATATGCAACTCAGCTGTTTTAGTAGCCTGATCGATCATGCTTGCACCAGTGTCTTCAGCTGTTTTAAGGGTTTTAAACAAGCTATTTTCAACCTCTCTAAGTTTTTCAACTTCTTTCTGTGAAGCCTCAAGCTTTATCTTTAACTCCTTATTTTCATCTATCAACTTCTCCCACTCCTGAGACAACGTCACTAAAAATGCATTTACCTCGTCTTTGTCGAGGCCTCTAAACGCTTTCTCAAAAGTTTTTTGCCGTATTTCTAAAGGCGTTATTTTCATATATCTTAAAGTATTAACCCAACTATACTTGTTTATTAAACTCTATATCCCAAATGGATATTGTGCGATCATCGCTGGCACTTACTAATAAATCTTTAAAGCCCGTCCAGAGCAGTTTATTCACTGAAGTACCATGTCCCGCATGTCTGGCTTTGTCTATGACCTTCAACAATCTAAAAGTCAAAGCATCCCAAACTTTTATGGATTTATCCATGCTACAAGTTACGAAATGTTTACCATCCGGACTAAAATCGATATTATTTATGGCATACATGTGGGCCACAATATCTTGTAATTGACTATATCCAGAGCCGACATCCCAAATCATAAGGTGCGCATCCCGCCCTGAAGATAACAGCAATTCATCGTCTGGTGAGTACCTTATGGTAAACACAGAATTGGTGTGATTGTCTATTTCCTTTTTTAAACTATAATCATCTAAATGATAGATACGGATCATATTATCGCTATAGCCTACTGCTAACTCATTATACTTCTTATTAATAGCGATGGCTCTTGCACTCTTTTGCCCATTTTCTAATTGATGGAGTACTTTGAGCTTTTTATAATCTATGATTGAAACATTGCCTGAGGTATCTCCCACATACAAATGATCTCCATAAGAGTTTATATCAAAGATGGCCGATTCGGTCATTTTCAATGAGCCCACTTCTTTCTTTGACTGCCAGTCTAGCAGATGAATGCCTTCATAATTATGACCAGCTACTAATAAATCATGATTGGCTAAATAATGAAGCGCATATACAGAATTAGGAAGTTTAGCAATCAACTGTCCGTTATCACCTGCCTCAATGTCCCAATAAACTACCATACCATCACCTGCTCCCGAGAAGAAAATATGATCCTTGTTTGATCTTTCGAGTGTATAAACGCAATCTTTGTGACCAGTAAGTGTTTTGAGCTTAGAAATGTTTATTTTGCTCATTAAAAGGGAGTTTTCGAGATAAAATTCTGGACAAAGAAGCAATATTATTAGCAGATATCAAATGCCCGTAAATAAAACAATAGAGGTAAGTAAAAGTCGATTTTTAGCCATTTGGCATGTTGAAGAATCTTTTGAAGAGTTGCTAAATGCTTTAAACCCAATTGCGGAAGATCGCGAGCTGTTACTTTCCTTTAAAAATAAAATTAAGCAGCTTGAGTGGCTATCCGGCAGACTCACAATCAAGCATCTGACGCATCTTTTAGGCATAGATTATCATGGACTCACCAAAGACAATCATGGTAAGCCATCACTAAGGGGTCATTTAGAATACGAAATCTCCTTAACACATTCTTACCCCTATGTGGCAGCCATCATTGACAAATCTAAACCCGTAGGCATAGACCTGGAGCAGCCTAGAGAAAAAGCATTAAAAATTGCCCCTAAGTTTCTCTCTGAGAAAGAGATAGCATTTGCTAAGCAGGATATTATGACTTTGAATATGCTGTGGTGTATAAAAGAAACATTATATAAGATTCACGGCAAAAATGGCCTTGTTTTTAAAGAAAAC
>NZ_SMMD01000410.1 GCF_009711475.1 Fulvivirga aurantia | reverse complement strand
TTTCTTTGTTTCAAAAAATGGTTGTATTCTATTAGCTTATCAAGATAATCTCGGTCTGTTTGACTTATGATCTGATCAAAAAACTTTCTTCTTATCTCACTTCCTTCTCTTATGAGGTCTGTGTCATTAGGTGAAATGAAGACCACAGGAAACTTGCCAACGTGCTCCCTCAGCTTATCATACTCAACACTATTTACCTTTATGATTTTCTTAGCACCTTCTTTCAAAATACAATCTACCTTATACTCATCTCCACTTTTTATAAACAAACTTCTAATTGTGAAGAAAGCTTCTCCGAAGCGTATGTTTTGATTATCAATGGTATTTAAGGCACTCTTTGTTGTAGAGAGATAATAAATAGCATCGAGCAGGTTAGTCTTGCCGCTTCCATTTTTTCCGAGTATGCAGTTTACGTTTTCCGAAAAATTCAGCGTGACTTCTTCATAGTTCTTAAAATTAATCAGACTCAATTTTTCGATGTGCATTGACTTTTTTTGCTTAATTTCGCAGTCCTTATTTAGGTTCAAAATTAACATTATGGCAACTACGACAAAAGGAAAGTCAAAAACTAAGTCATCTACAAAAAGCAAGTTTTCTAAAGAGACCTATATGAATTGGTTTGAAAGCATGCTTTTGATGAGAAAGTTTGAGGAAAAAGCGGGCCAGTTATACGGTCAGCAGAAGATCAAGGGATTTTGTCATTTATATATAGGACAGGAAGCATGTGTGGCTGGTGCTGCATCTGCATTAAAAGAAGGAGATAAGTGGATAACCGCTTATCGTGACCATGCTCACCCAATTGCTTTAGGCTCTGATCCGAAAGCTATTATGGCTGAGCTTTTTGCAAAAGAAACAGGTATAAGCAAAGGTAAAGGTGGCTCAATGCATATGTTTGATAAGGAGCACCACTTTTTTGGCGGCCATGGCATTGTAGGTGGTCAGGTACCTCTTGGAGCCGGTATCGCTTTTGCTGAAAAATACAACAAGACAGATAATCTCTGCATATGCTACATGGGTGATGGTGCTGTGAGGCAAGGTGCTTTTCACGAAGCGCTAAACTTAGCCATGACATGGAAGTTGCCAGTAATATTTGTTATTGAAAACAATGGTTACGCTATGGGTACTTCTGTAAAAAGAACGTCTAACGTAACCGATCTTCATACATTGGGTGAGGCCTATGATATGCCATCTGAAGGTATAGATGCGATGAATGTAGAGGATGTACATGAAGCTGTGGAAAAGGCTGCCAAAAGAGCTCGTAAAGGAGATGGGCCTACCCTATTAGAGTTTAAAACCTATCGATACAAAGGGCACTCAATGTCTGACCCTGCTAAATATAGAACTAAAGATGAGGTTGAAGAGTACAAATCTAAAGACCCGATAGAGCAGGTAAGACAGATTATACTTAAGAAAAAATATGCTTCTGAAAAAGATATTGAAGCTATAGAGAAGAAGATAAAAGAACAGGTTGCTGAATCAGTAAGCTTTGCTGAAGAATCTGACTTCCCTGATCCTTCTGAGGCATTTAAAGATGTATATGCTCAAGAAGATTATCCTTATATAACTGATTAAACACCTATTACCATAAGTGCTGAACTAAGATTTTTACAGTGGTCATTTCCACTTGTGAGATAAATCCTTAGTTTTGCAGCCTTAAAATATTTTGAAATGGCAAAAAATAAGAAGCAAGAAGAGGTACAAAGCGGCCTTGAAAATCCAGAGGCTTTGGCCGAACAAATTTCAAGAACAGAGACATTTATAGAGGAGAACAAAGGACTTGTTTTCGGTATAGTGGCTGTTGTTGTGTTATTAGTAGGTGGAGTATTTGGCTACAGATATTATAAAAATACCCAGGAGCAAACTGCACAAAGCGAAATGTTTCAGGCAGTATACTATTTTGAATCAGATAGTCTGGACCTGGCCCTTAATGGTGACGGTAACAATTTAGGTTTTACTGATATTGCTGAAGAGTATAGCATCACAGATGCGGGCAATCTGGCAAACTATTACGCTGGTGCTGCATATTTGAAGAAAGGAAGTTTCGACCAAGCTATATTATATCTTGAAGATTTTAGCAGCGATGATTTACTTGTACAAGCTAGAGCTTACAGCTTAATAGGAGATGCTTATATGGAAAAAGAGCAGTATACTGATGCTGCTTCGGCTTACCAAAAAGCTGCTGACTATAAGTCAAACAAATATTTCTCTCCTACTTATTTATTCAAGGCTGCCATAGCTTACGAAAAGGCAGGTAATAATGAGAAGGCAAAAGCCGCTTACCAGACGATCATTGACGAATACTGGGATTCTAATGAGTTTCAGAAAGCAAAGAAATACCAGGCTAGGTTAGGCAACTGATTTAGAATAAGATAATAAATAACGAAAGGGATAAGGTGCTAAAAGAACTTATCCCTTTTATTTTTACATAAACTTTACAACAAGATGGCATCATCACAAAA
>NZ_SMMD01000245.1 GCF_009711475.1 Fulvivirga aurantia | reverse complement strand
AAAAATCAATACTTTTTCAAAATCTCTGTCTGAGATT
Source organism: Fulvivirga aurantia (assembly GCF_009711475.1). Taxonomy (GTDB): domain Bacteria; phylum Bacteroidota; class Bacteroidia; order Cytophagales; family Cyclobacteriaceae; genus Fulvivirga; species Fulvivirga aurantia. Next base: position 1,215 of record NZ_SMMD01000245.1, on the reverse strand, counting down.
AAGTCTAAAAGCATATTATATTTATCAGCGCCCTGAGGCACTTTTATGATATCTTGTTCTATCTGATCACTCGTACTTTCACCAGTACTTACTTTCACCTCAACAGGGTTATTAAGAAGCTCATTTATTAATGATTTCTGAGTTTTGTCAACAGTAGCAGAAAACAACATCGTTTGCTTTCTATTGCTCATGGCTTTAACCATTCGTTTAATATCATTTACAAAGCCCATATCGAGCATTCTATCAAACTCATCGAGCACAAGAGTCGAAATATCTTTGAGGTGCAATGCACCACGCTCCACCATATCCATCAATCGACCAGGTGTTCCTATAATTAAATGGCTTTTTCTTCTAAGCTTCTTTAAATCGCTATTAACGTTGGTACCACCAATAAAGCTTGATGAATACAAGCCCAATCGATTTGAAAGTGCACTAAACTCTTGCTCTACCTGTAAAGCCAACTCCCTTGTAGGCACTACAACCAGTGTTTGAAATGGCTTCGGTGCATTCAGCAATTGTTCGATTATAGGTATCAAAAACGCTCCTGTTTTACCAGTACCTGTATTTGCCACTCCCAATAAGTCTCTACCAGCGATCAAGTGTTCTATGGTGTCATTCTGTATCTGAGTAGGTCTTTTAAATCCTTTAGCGTGAAGGTTTGCCTTTAAATTCGGACTCAGTGGCATTTCATCATAACCTCTCGGTGCCTGATAAATTGTTTCTTCCTTCTGAACAGCCTTTTTTACAAGCATTTTGGGGTCAATACTAGAAACTGCCTTCTTCCTGCCACCTCGGCCGTTATTTCTTCTGCGATTATTATTTGTTGCGTTATTACTTTTTGAGAAACCGTGGTTTCTTTTTCTTTTTGTCTTAGTTGCTTCCATTATGTTTTTAATTCTTAAAGACGCTCCACATAGGCTCGCCTTTTGGCTTCTGGGCTATTTTGTGATCAACCAATATTTGATCTGAATGCCCCAAAGCATGTATTTTTTCTATTTTAATTATATGAAATTGAAAAGCTAAACAAGTGCTTAATGTATGCCATGAAGCTATACACAAGATTCCTTTTGGTTAATTGTATAACCTATCAGGTGCTTGTTTTTGAAACGGTGTAGGAATTAATCAGAAATCTAAAGAGAGGCCTTATGATTCGTACATTGAAAACTGACTCTTATTGGCGTCACGTTTTCAGTTCAATTATACTTTCTTAAACGG
>NZ_SMMD01000756.1 GCF_009711475.1 Fulvivirga aurantia | reverse complement strand
AACTATAGACAACGATTAACCCCTTGGAGCAAGGTCTTCAAGGGGTTTTTTGTTTCTTACTTTTGAGATAGGTATTGCAGCATCTCGATCACCTGATCCTCATCTCTGGCCACCGCCATAGCTTGTGCATCTACTTCCTTGAGTGCATGCGTAAAATCCTCAGGGTGGATAACAATGTATGATTTGCCTAAAGCTGCAGCATAACCAGCATCAAATGCAGCATTCCACTGCCTGTATTTTTCACCAAATTTTATCACCACCAGGTCGGCATTTTCAATACCATTTTTAATTCTGACAGCATTTATTTTAGCTGCTTTATGGTCTTTCCAAAAGCTTTGCGGTTCATCTCCAAGTGCATTTACTCCAATATTATCGCTAGCGTCATGGTCAGTAACCGGGCCACTAAAGTCTACCGGTAGATTAAGTTTTTCTGCTTTTTGGATTAAGTTGTCTCTCCAAGAACTGTGAATCTCGCCAGAGAGAAATATGTTAAAGTGCATCATCGTATGTTTAGTTGTTTTATGGTCTCTTTAAACTTTTTAGATATTTCCTCAAATTGCTCGTGCATGTGGTTTTTTATAACCCAATCTCCATTAACGATGGTGCCCAGGGTAGCACTTGCATCACCAGAATAAACAATTGTGGAGGTGAGGGTTTTGTTTGAGGAGGTTGAAAACAAAGGAAAATCAGCGTTATAAACCACCGCATCAAAAGGCTGACCTACTCCAAAATATTGCTTGCAAGAGTTACCCATTGCTTTTCGACCGGAAAGCAGCGCCTGATTTAGGCCGTATGTGCCACTATCAGACTCTTGCTCAGATACGAAAGTATTACGGCCGTGGGTGGTAAGACGTTGGCCATAATCTAGCAACCTTAACTCCTCCAGCGGATTGAGCCCAACATGAGAGTCTGTCCCAATCGACCATTTGCCACCCAAATTTTGGTAAGTACGCAAAGGGAATATACCATCACCTAAATTACCTTCAGTTGAAGGGCACAGTACAACATGAGCGTGTGAGGAGGCCAAATCCTGTATCTCCTTAAAAGAAAGATGCGTGGCGTGAACCAGGTGAAAATTTTCATTAACTGGCGTGTTGGCTAGTAGCCACTCCACGGGTCTCATTCTCAAATATTCCTGTGCATCGAGTACTTCTTTTTTCTGCTCGGAGATATGAATATGGAAAGGTAAATTTTGAGGGGCTGATTCAATAGTTTCTTTAATTATCCCCGGCTCTACAGCCCTAAGCGAATGAATGCCCCAACCGATTGTGGCGTGATCACTATTAGAGCAAACAGCCTTTGAGGCCTCCAATAACTTAAAATAATCTTGACTAGTCGGGGAAATGAAACGCTTTTGTCTGGGTTGCGCTTCCATGCCGAAGCCGCCTTTTTGATAAAACATCGGCACTAGAGTAATCTTGATACCTGCTTTTTCTGCAGCAGCAACTAAACGAGCCCCATGCTCAGCTATATTTTCATAACACTTACCATTTTTGTCATGATGTAAATAATGAAACTCAGCCACATGCGTGTATCCATGGCGCAGCATTTCGGTATAAAGCATCGTTGCCACATTTTCGAGATCATCGGGAGACATGGTAAGTGCAATCTGATACATGGTCTCTCTCCAGGCCCAGAAATCATCATTTGAAGCATGCTCATGACGCTCAGCCACCCCTGCCATCGCATACTGGAAGGCGTGAGAATGCGCATTTTGAAAACCGGGAATTGCAAAGCCATTAACAATCTCAACATCATTTGCAGCCTCTTGATTAAACTCAATGTTTGAAATCAGACCATTTTCATTAAGCTCGATCATGGCATCATTCTGCCAACCTTCGTTTATTAGTATTTTTTTAAAAAAGAGCTTCTTCATTTAGTTGATAGTGTTTTGATCAATGACTCAAAAGTACTTTTTAGAATGGACCTTACGATGTCGGCACGCTCACCATGATAATTTTTTTCAGCGTTGTCCATGTAGTTAATTTTTGTCATTTCTAATTGCAACGCATGCTGATTTTGATCTGGTTTACCAAAATAACGTGTTAGATGGCCTCCTTTAAACGGGTCGTTGTGATTAACTTTTAATCGACTGTCTTCAAGTGTTTCAAGTGCTGCTTTGATCAGTTCAGGAGAGGCTGTCTTTTCATTGTTATCCCCTAAAATCAAATCTGGAAAAACCTCCTCACGGATCGTAGGTACATACTGTTTAATGCTATGTGCGTCCCAAAATAATACCTGACCAAACTCCTCTTTGAGCTCCTTGAGCAGGATCTCTATTTTTCTATAGTAAGGCCAATAATACGTGTTGATTCTCCTCTCAATTTCTTCCCGATCTGGCAGATCATCTTCATTGTAGATAGGATTACCAGAAAAACTCATGGTAGGGCATAAATCGGTGATGATTCTACCATCATCATACAAGGGTCTGCTTTCTGGGTCACGGTTAAGATCGATGACCCAACGGCTATATTTTGCAGTGATCATGGTTATACCCATTTCAGGAGCAAAATCATACAGCTTGTCGATAAACCAGTCAGTATCCTCAGGAGCCTGTATTTTTTCCTGGTCGTAATGCTCCTTCAATTCATCGGGGAATGCTGTGCCACTGTGAGGACTACTAATTAGTATTGGTACCTTTTTGCCCGAAGGCTTTATGATATGATAGGGTTCCATGATTTTACTTGCTTATTTTTTGGTCAAATATTCTTGTCTCTACATAAATAAAGAAGGCACTATTAATAATCAAGATACTAGCCTGAGCATTTAGATAACAACAAACACATAGAGAGTTTACTTTGCGTTAAAGCAATTTAATCAAGAAAATCACAAACACCCGTAGCTAATGATTGAGCTGCGGTAGGACACATTCTAAACCATAACTCCGGCTCGATCGCTTCTAACTCTGCCACAGCTAATTGATTATTATTATCTCTCACCACATCAACTCTTGCATAGACAGGCTTCAATTTACATTTGTCAATAACACCTTCTGCGAAATCAATTTCTTCCTGAGAAGCCTCATATTCAAAAACGCTTCCACCAAAATCGTCTTGAACTCTAAAGTCTCCTTCAGCAGCTCGCTTCAATACTGAGTGACTATATTTTCCATTGAATACCATATGAGAAACCTCTCCTTCTGAAAGAATATTCTTTATAAACGGCTGCAACATCATTGACTCATTGGCGATTAATTGGCCGTATAGCTCAGTGTAGGCACTTACTTTACTCGCGTTAATCCTATAGGTGTGGCGGGCCGTTCCAGAAATAGCAGGCTTGAGAATTACATTTTGCCAGCCGCTCTTTGAGATCAATTCTGCTAAAGGTTCTTTGCTGCCCTTAGTGATATAAAGAGTTGGCACTATATTTACACCCCATTGCTCAAGGTCGAGAAGGTAGTGCTTGTCGATATTCCACCAAATAAGCTCGATGGGATTAATTGTTTTAGTCAAAGTACTTATCCTCTTCAGCCACGGCTCAAACTCGTTATACCTTTCGAAATAGTCCCAAATCGTACGGAATAAAACAGATCGGGTGCCTGACCAGTCAAAATCGGGATCATCCCAGCTTACACGAGTAACGCGTAGCCCTTTTGCTTCGAGGGCTTCTTTAACCAATCGATCCTCTGTTAGTACATTGTTGATATAATCGTCAACCTCGGGAGGGTTTATATAGGCCTGGGTGGTAAGAATTGTGACATCGTACTTTGTCATAGCCTAAAGACGACTTTTTAGCTTAAGAATACGCTCATAAGATTCATTAATTCTTTGCTCAGTGAGCTTACCCTCTTTTACGAGCTTTCTAATAATGCTATGCACGGTATCAACAGTGCGTACTTCGCTATTTTGTATGTTATTAGAAAAAATCAATACATCAACACCGGCATCGATAGCCAGTAACAAGGCATTTTCTAGACCAAAATGCTTTTCTATAGCATGCATTTGCATATCGTCAGAGAAAATTACACCACGATGACCAAGACTATCTCTTAGAATGCCTGTCATTATTTTTCTGGAAAGCGTACCTGGCAGACCTGCTGGCTCCAGTTGTTTATTTACTATGTGCGCAGTCATGACCGCATCTACTTTTTCGGCATCCAGTAAGCCTATGTATGGTGAGAGCTCCTCTTTTTGCCAATAATCAGTTACATCGGCAATGCCAAGGTGTGTATCAGATAAAGAGCTTCCATGACCTGGAAAATGTTTTAAAACTGTGATTACATTATAAGCTCGGTGTGCATCAATCACTTCTGATGCATGTTTAACGACCTGGGAAGGATCATCAGAAAACGATCTACCATATTTTGCAATTACAGGATTGTCTTTATTTATTGACAGGTCTACGACTGGTGCAAAATTCACATTAAAACCAAGGCCCGATAACGTGCTTGCGGTTATTTCGGCATAGAATTTAGTAGAATCCAATGAGTTGGTTTCGCCAAGATATTCTGCAGTTACAGACTTAGGAAAGCTATATTTTTCTTTGAGCCGATTAACCGTTCCTCCTTCCTGATCGATGGCTACGAATAATGGTGTGGGGGCAGCTTTTTGCAATGTCCACGTAGCGCGCTTGAGATTAATGAAACTATTAGTTTTTGTAATATTCTTTTCAAAAAATATTACGCCTCCAACCTGGCCTTTCTTTACATTATTGAGTAGCTGATCATCTACCTCTTGCCCATTCATACCTACGAGTAGCATTTGGCCAATTTTGATATCCAGGCTATCGGTTTGCGCGTAACAGACAGTCGTTAGTAATGAAAGCGCAACGGTTAAAGTTTTTATCATATCAATAGTTATTGTATATCTTTTGAAGCAATTGCTCCATTTCTTTTTTTACAGGCCTGGATTCACCAGGGTAATTGTTATTCATAAAGCTAAATATAAATATCTTGCCAGATTTTGCTTTTAAGAACCCGCTAAGGCTGTGATTATTGCTGAGCGTGCCTGTTTTACCATAAATAAATGGCGCTTCCGATCTATAATAGTTTTCGAGAGTGCCATTAGATCCACCAGCAGCGATTAGTGCAAAAAGCCTTTCCTGACCTAATTGCTTGTATAACTGATGCCAAAGCCAGACCGCAGACCGAGGAGTCATGAGGTTATATCGAGACAAACCAGATCCATCTTTCCACACAAATGGGTCAGGGCTTTCTGATAAAAGAGAATCTTGAGCCCATTCTATAGCCTTTTTTACTTTAAGTGAGTCGCTAATAATGCCAGAGCAGACGAGAAGCAATTGTTCAGCTATGAAGTTGTCACTGTCTTGCATCATTACTTTGTAGACACTGTCTGTTGCCATGCTGTAAGCCACTTTGTAGTCTTTGGGAAGCGAGAGGTTCGTTATACTCACCGGCTTCTTGAGCGTGTCAGCTAATAATGCCGCGATGGTTTCATTATCAGCATGAAAAGGAACCTCTCGTTTGAAAGCCTCAGTATTTAATGCCGGCTCGTATTCAATTTCATTGTTTCCATAGCTCCTGGTAACCTGGCTTTTCCTGATTGAGTCTCCCAGCTGGAAGTTCGGCTTAAAGTACTCAACATCGAGACTTAAATAAGGCGTATTTTTTTGCTTTCGAATGGTCATGTAATTTCCATAAATAGGAAAAGCTGATTTCTCGCTTGAGAATGAATATAAATAATCATCCCAGGCCCAACCCGGCCCGAAATGGTTGTCGGCAAAGTTTGAAAAGGACAGGTATATGGGCTTATCTATTTCTTGAAGGCGATTATTGATTTTACCTTGAGGTAAGTTGCCATACAAAAAAGAAGGATCTCCACTACCCCAGATTACAAGGGAGTCGTTAGTCTCTAAGTAATAATAGGCCGGAATGGAGTCTCCAATAATATTGACAGCCGTATAAAAAGTTAAGATTTTGGTGTTTGAGGCTGGGGTAAAATACTTATCTGCGTTTCGTTGATAGATGTTTTTATCAGCTTCCAGGTCATACAGCACAAACCCGGAGTGATGTTGAAAAGTGGACTCCATTGCTGCCAGATCCTGTGAGATTTGACGTGTGGAAGAGCAAGCACTTAGAATTAATAAAATGGTTAAGCCCCAAAAAATTTTCATTTTGGGAAATTACACAACTTCTAGGATTAATTAGAAAGATAGCGCTCTAATAGCACCTTGCGGTGATGAGTTTCATGACCCACAATTATAAAACCTAGCAATTCGGCAGACATTTGAAGACCATTTGCAGTACCTACTCGCTTAAGCATGTTTTCTGAGAAGCTGCTGAAAAGGTCAACAGTAGCGGCACGCACATTGGCGTACTCTTCAGCGATTTTATATAATCTTCTGCTATTGGCATTTGATTCTACTGCCCAGTCATTCTCATTAAATCCAGGCAGGTCAGTTTTGTCATTTCTCGCAAACCACAACGCCCGGTAGGCAAACACTCTTTCAGCATCGATCATATGGGCGATCACTTCTTTGATTGTCCATTTATCCTCTGCGTATGCATAAGCGCCAGATGTTTCTTGCACAGACCTGATGAGTTCGAGTGTTTCATTACCACTTGTAATGAGTGCTGGAATTAAGTCATCTTGCTCAACCGCATTTACGTAGCGCTGATAGAATTCTGGTAAATCGAAGTTAAATTGAGGCATGGTTTAAATATAAGTCAATATAAAAGTAAATGAAAAATGCCTACGAAATAGGTAGGCATTTCCATTACATATATGTGTTGTCTTTTAAGCGGCTTTCCACTTGATGGTACAGCCTATAGCTTTCGTTTTAGTAACTTCTGGTTTCTTACCTTTTAGAAGAGCATCAACAGCATCTTCTACATACTTTTTGTCAGCATCTGCTGCACTTCTGGTATTGTTATCGATGGCACCGATGTAGTTTACAACCAAATTACCATCATCTTTATTAAGCACATAAACGTGAGGTGTGTTGGTTGCACCAAACTTCTTAGCTACTTCCTGGGTATCATCATACAGATAAGCATGCTTATAGTTGTTCTTTTTAGCATACGACACCATCTCATCGAAAGAGTCTCCCGGTGATCTTCCTGGGTCGTTTGGCTGAATGGCTACTACAGGATAGCCTTTAGATTCATATTTGGCATGTAATTCCTTTATTCTTTCTAAATATGCCTTTGAGTAAGGACAGGTGTTGCAGTCAAATATTAAGATAAATCCTTTTGCATCTTCATAATCGGCCAATGAGACCATCTCGCCTTCTACACTTTTCAGCTCAAAGTCATCAACAGAGTCGCCAACCTGGTACCCGCCTTTGGGTGCTCCCGCGAAAAACACGAATACACAGGCAATTAGTAATAATTTTGATTTTAGCATGGTAATAGATTTTATGGTTTTATAAAAGCAGTGAGTA
>NZ_SMMD01000401.1 GCF_009711475.1 Fulvivirga aurantia | reverse complement strand
TGACAGAAGGCACTGCAGCTGGTAAAAACGCTGGTCAAGAGGACGCTAATCAATGGGATTAAAACTATACAACATTCTTATAATTATAAGCTTAAAATACCATGAAATCTAAAATCACCATACTAATCGCAGTATTCGCAGTTGCTATCTCTTTTGCTTTTATTACAGTAAATAAAACAACTTATAGAGATAACCAAGCTAAAATTGAAAAGCCATCTGAGGAACCATTAAAGGCCTACGCGATGGAAGACAGTGAGCAGTGGAATTAAGTAAATACACCAATTACTCGAACCACTAAACCAAACTCATACCCAAAATATACAGACATAAAGTCAACGATTTTGGTATGATTTACTACAAATTGTTATCACTTTTCTGAAACGAATTCAGAGCCAGGTGCAAAATTCATATGACTTTTAGAAGTATGATTGCACAAAACCAATAAATTCAACCAATTAAGTATCAAAAACTTACATGTTGAATTTATGAATTAAAATATATTTAATTAACAAGCAGGTAATAGCATTGTGCCTTTAGTTTGTTAGCTTTGCAGCTTAATTTTTAGCCAATGCAAAGTCTTAGAAATGTAGCTATAATAGCTCACGTTGACCATGGTAAAACTACTCTGGTTGACAAAATTATTCACGCCTCACAAATTCTTCGTGAAAACGAAGACTCAGGTGAACTTATCCTCGACAATGAGGACCTGGAAAAAGAGCGTGGAATCACGATTGTTTCCAAAAACGTTTCTGTCAGATACAAAGACGTTAAAATTAATATCATAGATACTCCCGGTCACGCAGACTTCGGTGGTGAAGTAGAGCGAGTTCTTAAAATGGCTGATGGAGTTTTATTACTTGTTGATGCTTTTGAAGGACCGATGCCTCAAACACGTTTCGTTTTGGGCAAAGCTTTAGACCTGGGTCTTAAGCCAATAGTGGTAGTCAACAAAGTAGATAAAGATAACTGCCGACCTGATGAAGTGCACGAGCAGGTATTTGATCTAATGTTTAATCTCGATGCCACAGAAGAGCAATTAGATTTTCCAACACTTTACGGATCTTCTAAGCACGGCTGGATGAGCAACGACTGGAAACAGCCTACCGATAATATCTTACCGCTTCTAGACGCAATCTTGGAATACATACCGGAGGCACCTAAAAATGAAGGTAAACCTCAAATGCAAATCACTTCATTAGATTTCTCATCTTTTGTAGGAAGAATAGCTGTAGGTAGAATTCACAGAGGTACAATCAAAGAAGGAGATACTTTAGGCCTTTGTAAAAAAGACGGATCTGTAAAGAAAGTTAAAATTAAAGAGGTTCACACTTTCGAAGGCCTTGGCAAAATGAAAGTAGAGTCTGCAAGCTCAGGGGACATATGTGCCCTTGTGGGTGTAGAAGGATTTGATCTTGGTGATACAGTATCTGATTTCGAAAATCCGGAACCTTTACCACGAATTGCTATAGATGAGCCTACCATGAGTATGCTTTTCACCATCAACAACTCACCATTCTTCGGTAAAGAGGGTAAGTATGTGACCTCAAGACACGTAAGAGATAGACTTTTTAAAGAAACTGAAAAGAACCTTGCCTTGCGCGTAGAAGAAACTGAGTCTGAGGACAAGTTTAATGTTTTTGGTAGAGGTATACTTCACTTGTCTGTATTGATTGAGACCATGAGACGTGAGGGTTACGAACTTCAGGTAGGTCAGCCTCAGGTAATAACAAAAGAAATTGATGGTGTAAAATGCGAGCCTATTGAGCACTTGGTAGTTGATGTACCGGATGAATATTCTGGAAAGGTTATTGAATTAGCTACACAAAAGAAAGCTGAACTTCAGGTTATGGAGCCTAAAGGCGATTTACAGCACCTCGAATTTGACATTCCTGCACGTGGTCTTATCGGTTTAAGAAACAATGTTCTGACTGCATCAGCTGGTGAAGCTATCATGACTCATAGATTTAAAGAATATGCGCCTTACAAAGGCAATATTGGAGGCCGAATAAACGGATCTCTAATAAGCATGGAGTCTGGACCGGGCACTGCCTATTCAATAGATAAACTTCAGGATAGAGGTGTATTCTTCGTTGATCCAGGGGAAGACCTTTATATGGGGCAGGTTATTGGAGAACACTCAAGAGACAATGATCTTGTTATCAATATTCAGAAGGGTAAGAAGCTTACAAACATGAGAGCTTCAGGTTCTGATAATAACGCTAAAATTGCTCCTGCAAGAAAATTCTCACTCGAAGAGGCCATGGAGTACATACAGAAAGATGAGTATCTTGAAGTTACGCCTAAGTCGATTAGAATGAGAAAAATCTATCTTGACGAAAACGAAAGAAAAAGATACAACAAATCATAATGTTGTA
>NZ_SMMD01000911.1 GCF_009711475.1 Fulvivirga aurantia | reverse complement strand
TTTTTTTGTCTACAAGCACTTTGCCTGTAGCACTCACCTTAGCTTAACTTTTGGCTACCGGTTAAGAATTTTCACACGCAATACACCGGCCTTCTCGTCATAAGACTGTATTATATTTTCGTTCTTCAATATGAAAGGCTCAATGCCCAAGATTTCTGATATACTCTGTGGCAACCACATTTCTTTGTTCAGCCAAATCTTCATCGGTTCAGGCGTTGGTTCTTCTTTGATTGGCGTGGTTGTTGGATCTACTTTGCTAGGTTGCGGACTTGGGTCACCATAAAAAATCATATCCAGATCAAATAGGCCATTTGAGAATATATAAGCGCCTTCTACCTTTTCCTGAAGATAAGGCGCTAAATCAAATAACTCTATATCCGTTTCTATGAGTTCTGCATCCTGTAGGTGCTCGGGTTCGTTTGACTGAAATAGCTCATTGAGTGACCCGCTGAAACCATCAATCGGTAAGCCCATAACCGGCTTCTCTGTTTTTATGGGGAATTGAGTGACAGATACAATCGTATTGTATGTGTCATTTTCATTGTTATACAGCATGGGATATATTCCTGCGGCTATCACATTACCATCCATTTCATATTCGGCAATTTCTCCCTCTAATTTGATTGAGGTGGCATGACGAGAAACACCTTCTTCAAAGAAAATATTAAGTGGTTGATATGTCTGCAGTATTAGGAGTCTTTCATTTACTGGAATAAATATATATTGCTGACGAATATCATCTTTTACATAATCCTGTATAGAGGGAATTTCTAAGGGATCAATTATTTCAACTAACTCAAGAGGATCAAAAATACCAGGAAACTCGCAAAACCCTAATTCACATGCACTTACAGGATGGCAAATAAACCAACTGTTAAGCCAACAAACGTAAGATGAATCCTCACAAGAACCCTCCCAGGCCATAGTCGTAGGGTTAAACCTAAAAGTAGTGGTTCCGTATTCTACATGGCCTCCACAAATTGTAGATCTTCCATGTGCATATGGAATATAACTTTCCTTATTTTGTACTTCATCTAATCCTTTTTCTTCATTGTCAACTTCGATAGAGGTGTCTTCACTACAGCCAAAGACCAGTCCTGCTGACATCAATAACACAAATAACTTTTTCATAGCACTTTTATAATTGGTTTACACACTTGGTGCGTCCCAATCGAAAGTGGTTACCACAAATCAGAATTATTTTTGAGAAAACTTTCTGTAAAAGAAAAGTGAAAACAATACAAGAAGGAGTCCTCCTGCGGCCAGCACAATCCATTGTTTATTGGTATTGCCTTGTAATGGCTCCTGATCACCATACAGCACAAAGGCTGACCAATAGTAAGGGTGGTGGAAAAATTTATTTTTAGGCTCTGACAGAAATGAGAGTTTTGCTCGCCTAAGCGCTTCATCTTTAGGCTGACCTTGCTTTAGGTTATTAAATAAGTTTTCCATAATGGCGGTGGTTGTCATGTCATTTACCTGCCATAAACTCATGATAATATTGGAGCAACCCGCATATTGAAAGGCACTACCTAAACTCATGATGCCTTCTCCTCTGGCATATTTACCGGCACCGGTCTCGCAGCCACTCAATACGGCCAAACCTGAGTTATTACGCATATTATAAATCTCATAAAAATGAAGAGGTGCTTCCTGACCAAGACTATCGTTTAATATGAAGTGGGAAAGTAAAGACTCCTCTTCATTAATTTTTGTGTGTGCCGCTAGATGTAGTAAACCAGCCTTGGGTGCGAAATCTAAAAAGCTTGACTTAACTGCTGCCTCCTCTAGAAGGACTTTACTGTTTGACCAGATAGCTGCGGCTGCAAGCACTTCACTCTTACTATACTTTAAAAAAGTCTGATCATATTTAGGAGCAATACCCAGATAGGAATACTCAAATCTCGGGTCTACCGTCTTACCAGATAAATTACTAGAAAGCATATGAGAAATATTTACCTCTTTTATCAGGTAAGGCATTTGATGAAATTCATTTACCTCAGTCGCATCCGTAACCAATGCGTCAAAAGGAATGTAGATCAGTGGACCATCAGCTACAATAGTTAGTTTTTGTACTGACTCCGCCAGATACGGCTCCACTACTTTTTGATAAATTTTATAGGCATTTTTGGAATAACTCTGAACACTATTTTTATCTATAGAAGTGCAATATTCAGTTATTTCTGAAACTGACTCAGTCAAATCTGTACTTAACTCAATTCTATCAACTGAAAAATTGTCTCTATCCACTGCCAGGGTAAATAGGCTTGAGTCACCCCAAAAATAGATCAGCACTTTCTGCCCAGGCTTGATGCTTTTTTGCAGTTCGTTCACATCCCAGCTTTGTGCCGCGTACTTCAATTGATAATACTCAGGATAGTTTTTCTCTACTTCATCAACCAAGCTGTCTAATTGATTTTGATGAATAAAAAGCTCTTCGTGAAGCGCAGAGTCTTGAGGTGAATCAGTGATTTTTTCATGCAATTTGCCAATCGCTGACTTGAGTTGAGTCTCCTGAAGCAAAACTGAGTTTGGCACACCCGCATATAGCAGGGCACCTTCATTTTTTAAGGACTCCCTAAGTAATGAGCTCTTATTTGCTTCAATGAATTCGTAATATATCGAAGCATTTTCTATTGATGGTTCTGATTTCACCAGAAGGTATAGGCTCTCTAAAGCTGATTCGTAGAAGTTGTTGAGATACGACTTGAAAAATAGTTTGTAAGCCGATCCGGGAAAATCACGTTCAACCTGCCTTACCATCTCCAGTCCCTTTTGAAATTCTGTAGCAGCCTGCTGAAGATTTTGCTGATTGTTAGTTTTCAGAAATTTCTTAGTGAGTATTTCTCCTTTGAGTTCGATTGGTACGAGCGCTTTTGTGAAATAGGAAGAGTTGCTTCCTTGAGATAATATTCTATCTGCAAGCTCTACATAATAGAGCGCTGAGTCCAGATCATTCTTTTCAAACTTTAGCTGAGCTAATTTGGTATAGGCTTCACCTTTGCTGTAATGTTGGTAGCTAAACACCTCGTTAGACACTTTAAGCGACCGGGTAAAAAACTCCGTTGCCTTTTTGTAATCGTTATTTTTCAGGTGTATATCCCCGCCTTCTAATAAAGTTTTCACTAAAAGACCATCATTTTGGGTCTGCCAACCCAGTGCCTTATTGTTATAGTATAGGGCGCTATCAAATTTTTGTTGAAGTTTAAAAATATCAGCAACTGACCTGTAAATGCTTATAATGGCTGGTCGGTAGTTCTGACTATTTTGATCTGCTAACATTACCTCAAGGCCATTTTGATAATTATCAAGTGCTGTATTTAACAAACTATCGTTTCCTGAAAATACCGCCTCTTGACGGTAAATTCCTCCCAAATATGAGAAATACAATGCCTCGTAATACCCTCGATAAGCCTCTGGTATTCCTTCTATATTTCTATAAGCGTGGTTATAATGCTGAACGGCTTTATCAAAAAGTAAAAGCTTGGCGTAAGAAGACCCAAGATAAGAATGAATGCTGTATAGGTAGCCAACTCCCAGCGAAGGCAGGCTTTTATCTATTTGTAATAGCTTATTAAACTGAGAAATGGATTGTGTAAACCTCCCTAAAGAGAAATAATGACTGCCCTTAGTAAATAATAAAGACTTCTCGGCCTCTCTCGTTTTGTCAATACTGTCCAGTAATGCTTTATGCTGTTGAAAAATAAGGTCAGCATCATCCAGTATTTTATCTACCCTATCAAACTCCTGAGCGTGGCCAAAGGCCTGAGCTTCTATTGTTGTGAGGTATACCACCCAATCCCACTGATCGTAAATGCTGGCTGTGTCTTTTAGGGCATCAAAATAATAAGAAAGACTATCAGGACTAGCATAGTAGTACCGAGATTGATACTTACTCATCTCTGCCTGAATCCAAAGAGATAGGCTATCTACATCATTTTGCTTAGAAATAGAAAAGCTGGGACTTAATAAAGCCCCAGCGATAATTAAAAACGATATTCTAAATTGTTTTATCAATAACCTTTTAATGGTATAAATGTTTCCTCTGGTACCCCTACACTAAATTCAACCTCAATTATTTCATCCCCATCCAATATTGTAGTATTCACAGTAAATAGTAAGTCTTGTGTAATTAACTCTGCATTTTCCACATCAAATTCATAAGTACCTTTTTTCAATAGATCATCATAATCTACCAGATAGCCAGTGGCAACTGGTTGGTTGTCATGGAAGCCTGTAATTGTGATGGAGCTACTGTTCGTAATGTGTGTTACTAAGCCCATTCTAAATTTGGAGAAATCATTTGACCACCCTAGACAAAGTGGATCAATCATAAGTTCACCAAGGTGACCAGGGCAAGGCATTGGTGGTGGAATTGTTCCCCCTGAAATTACTGTGGCATCGAACTCTACGAGAGCCTTTATACTCTCAGCGACAAACCCTTTTTCTTTCTCTACTTCCTCGGTCGGATCGAGAGTTTCTAAATACTCAGCATAGTATTTAAGTAATGGGTAATCATAAAATTCAACATATGTGGAGCCATCAGAACTCTCAGTTTTGCCTTTCTCAAAGTTCTTTTTCTTTTCTTCGGTTTGATTATCATCTTGTACGGCCTGTAGTTGGCAGCTTGTCATGAGTGCCACCGCAAGTAATGTTAAAATGGTAAGTTTCATAGTTTTGTGTGTTAAGGTGTTTTTTAGTGGTAGCGGTGGAGTTAATAAATGTACAATTAATATTGATTTAAGTCAACTAGCCGCTACAATTGCATTTTTACGATTTATTGCCTTGTCATACGAAAAGGCTTCGAAATTCCTGTTTCAGGGGTGTTTCCTGTCACCAGCCCTGCTTCTCTATTCAGGTGCTTGCCAATATAACTTCCATGGTGTTCGATCTGAATGTACAGCTTGTTGGTTTCGTCTCTGGGTATTTTTATTACCACATTGTGGGCTTCAGTAGCTCCTGATGGTGTGTAGGTACCACTCAATAAAAAGAAAGGATCAAATTCTGACGTGTGATTTGAGCTGATCTCCATTATGCCTTCTGTCGATTCAGTATAAAACTCCCAGGAGCTGTCCAGGAAAGACGCATCTTCATAAGGTCTTGGAGTTGTGGAACTTCCTCCGGGCAAGTAATCATCTTTTATGGCATAACCTGCATATTGACGCCCATCCTTATCGGTATGTATACCTGCCATAAAATCGTTTTCATCTAGATAGTAGACAAACCTTCTGCCAACTAACTCATCATACCGTAGCAATGGTGTTTCTACATCGAAGTAAAACTCGATTCGATTGCCATGTATTTGCCCATTGATTTTAAAGGCCTTTCCATCTGAAGCGTAAAAGGTACCGATGCGCTTATCCTCGTAGATAGGAACACCGGCATAGCGATTAAAATGCTCAAAAGTATAATCATTCATGCCTGGAATATGATATATATCCAACTCCCCTTTCCAGCCGTCATAAGTGAAATTCCACCGGCCTATAAAAGCAACTTCCGGCCACTCACGACCTGGCTCGGCCACTAGAATATAACCGGCTTGGGTACCATAGTTTCTTACATAATCGTATGAGAGAAATGTATAGCCATCTCCATCGGTACCGGTTGTTGAGTGACCTGGTCCCCATGAGTTCTTTACAATAAAATAATGATTAGTAGAGTCAGCGTCTCTCTTGTCATATCCCACAATAAGCATGGAGTGAGCAATAGTATCGCATTCATCGCATTTCTGCCACATGTTTTTTTCCCCTCCAATACCCTTTCCGGAAGAAGGCTCAGGGAGTGCTCCAAAAAAATCCCAGACAACCTCAAATCCACGTTTGAGTACAGCTTCAATTTCAGAGGTATTTTTAGGGTCATTGATAAAACGGTATTGACCAACGCCATAGTACTTATCTGCTCTTAGTCTTGTGCTGGAAAGTATTGAGGGCTCAAGGTTAAAATTGCTATAATCTCTTTGCGTGATATCTTCTTTGGCTTCTTGCTTATCCAACACTGCTTGTAAGCTCGGATAATTGTCTTTATAATAATTAGCTGAGGTCTTATATTCCATCACGGTCTCTTCAGGAATTCTAAAACCTCTATTGAGTTGGGCAATTACACCGACTCCACCACCACCTCCCGAGTGGCCGAGCTGTGTTTCAAGTGCATCCATCCCACGAGATTCAATAACATCCCACCGAGGCTCAAGAAAAAAAGACTTCCGGGTGAAGTTCATAAACTCCTCTGATAGGTTTTTTTCTCCCATACCCTGTCTGATGTAGGCCGCTTCTAATGCTGCCACTCCGGCAAATACAATACACGTTCCTCGGCCACCTTGACTTTTTAATGAGGATTGCTGAGGTCTCAAGTCAACAAATTCTCCTTCTTTAATGACTTCTGGTGGTGCTACAGTTTCCTCATCGCAACTCATCATAAGACTTGGGCCAACCAAGACGAGCAACAATAATTTTTTAATATTTTTCATAATATTTTAAGGGTTAATGTTGTTTCTCTTTGGTGTTAGCCACAATTGAAAGGTTACCGATGAGCTTAAAAATTTTTCGGTTCGTCTGAAATGGTGTGGTTTCAAAGAGTAGGTATGAGAAAACAGACAACTTTAACTAAATTGCCTTTCGGGTGATAATGAGTGGTAACCTTTAGTGATCGCCTTACACTAAATCATGTATATAAGTAAAAGCAACATACCGGTAGATGATGTATTACTGCAGATAAGACAGGGTGACGAGTCTTTACTCAGGCAATTATACGAAATGCACAGGGCGAGATTCATTAATTGGTTTCAGGCACATCATCAGGTTGATAAAAGCGAGGCAGTTGACTTATATCAGAGATCGTTTACTACTTTTTACCTCAACGTGAAAGACAACAAAATACAGTCACTTAATAGCAGTATTGCAACCTACATTTTTGGCATAGGCAAAAACCTGATACGTGAAGATTTAAGAAAGAAAAATAAGGATAAGCCTTTAGGTCAGGTAAAAGACGATACGTATCAAAACAATGATTTGATTGATAAAGAGGCGATTGCTCATCAAAAAAGCATAGTGAGAGGTATTCTTGAGAAAATAGGTGAGCCCTGCAAATCTATTCTGATGATGTATTATTTCAAGAACTTCTCAATGGATAGTATCGCACAACATATGGGCTATAAAAGTGAAAATGTAGCTAAAAAGAAAAAATGCCTTTGCTTACAAAGAATACGCGAACAGGTAAATCAGTCTAAACTGAAATATGAGTAACGAAGAAGAAAAAAATATAGAGCTTATAGAGGCTTATCATAAAGGAAAACTTAGTGATGATGAGAAATCTGATTTTGAAACTCGCAGAGAGCTTGATTCAGATTTTTCTCAACAGGTAAGTGACTACCTCCTCATTCTAGATGAGATAGAAAGAGTGGGACGTGTAGAGTTTGAGCAGAAAATTCAGGGATGGGAAGAAGAAATTGCAGCTCAAGAGCCTACTAGCTCTTACCGATGGAAAAAAATACTAGCCGCAGCAGCAATATTGCTCATTATTGCAATTCCAACGGCATACTTCTTTTTGGGTGATTTATTGGTATCCAAAGATCATCATACACTCTACACTGCTTATTTCACTCCTTACGAAGATGTACTGACGGTTAGAGGTGATAATGACCAATTATCAGAGGCTATCAATGCTTACAACACACAGCAATATCAAAAAACCATTGATTTGCTTAATAGTGTTTTGGAAACTGATCCTCAAAATGAAACAGCAAGAACATATCTTGGCATCACTTACATGGTCACGGAAGATTATGCTATGGCAGAGGAAAACCTGGCAAAAGTAAACCTATCGGCTGACGGACTCTACAAAGAAGTGTCTGACTGGTATTTGTTGCTTACTTATTTGAAACTTGATAATACTGAAGCAACAGAAGCTAAGCTCTCGGAGATTGTTGACTCAAAAGATCACATATTTAAAGAGGAAGCCACACAATTAAAGGCTGAGTTCAATGACTAAAGCTTAATACACACATTCTTAGTCTCTGTAAAAAACCGTAATGCTTCCCAACCGCCTTCGCGGCCTACTCCGGATTGTTTCATACCACCGAATGGCGTACGTAGATCCCGTAAAAGCCAGCAGTTAACCCAGATAATTCCGCTTTTTACTGAATGTGCCACCCGGTGAGCTTTCGTTAGGTTTTCCGTCCAGATGGTGGCAGCCAGTCCATAAGCAGTACTATTGGCATACTCAATAACCTCCTCTTCCTCATTAAAAGGCATGATTGTAACAACCGGGCCAAATATTTCTTCCTGATTCGTTCGGCAATTATGAGATAAACCTGTAATCACTGTAGGCTCAATAAAATAGCCATTCTCACAGCGGCCATCAAGCTTAACCTGTTGCCCACCGGTTAAAACTTCACCCCCTTCTTCTTTGCCCAATTTGATGTATGATAGCACCTTCTCCATATGAGGTTTAGACACTACAGCCCCAACTCTCGTACTTTCTTCAGCAGGATCTCCTACCTGCATTTTCTTCACTTTCTCTACAAAGGCAGCGACAAACTTGTCATGTATTTCTTCCTCCACAAATATGCGAGAGCCACACAGGCAAATTTGACCCTGATTGGCAAATGAGCTTATGACAGATGTGCTTAAGGCTTTGTCAAAGTCACAATCAGCAAAAATGATATTTGGATTTTTTCCACCCAGCTCAAGCGAAAGTTTTTTAAACATAGGTGCTGCAGTAGCAGCAATTCGTTTTCCGGTTTCGGTACCTCCGGTGAATGAAATAAGAGGTATATCTTTATGTTCTATGATCGCTTGTCCGGCTTTACCCCCCAAGCCATGCACTATATTGAGCACACCAGACGGCAGGCCAGCTTCAATACATAACTCTGAAAACAAAAAGGCCGTCATTGGGGTAACTTCAGATGGCTTAGCCACTACTGTATTTCCTGCTGCCAAAGCTGGAGCAATTTTCCAGGTGAAAAGGTATAGCGGTAAGTTCCATGGAGAGATGCAACCTGCCACACCCACAGGTCTTCGCATGGTGTAATTTATGGCCCCTTCTTCCGTATAATGAGATTCGGAAGCAAAATGCTGAATACCTGTAGCATAAAACCGCATGTTAGCACTCGCTCGGGGTATGTCAACCGACATGGCCAGTTTTAATGGTTTGCCATTATCCTCAGACTCAGCTTTGGCCAGCCGCTCATGATTTTGATCGATGAGGTCTGCTATTTTATTGAGCACTCTGGCTCGTTTTGTGACAGGTGTATTAGACCAATCTTCAAAAGCCGCCTTTGCGGCCTCTGTCGCCTTTTCAACATCTTTGCTGGTAGAGTCAGGTATTTGACCATAAACCTTACCCTCTGCCGGGTTGATATTGTCTAAATATTCACCACTTACAGGGGCTACCAGCTCCCCATTGATATAGTTTTTGATTTGTGTCATGTATCTCTTTTCTATAAACACCCCGTTCTGCCACCATCAACTGGAACATTGATTCCGTTGATATATCCTGCTGCCGGACTAGCCAAAAAGGCTGCTGCATTGGCTACTTCTGATGCCTCTGCAAATCGATTGGCCGGTATTTGAGAAAGCATGCCTTTCTTCACTTCTTCCTCGCTTTGCCCTGTTTTTTCTGCTTTGTTACTAATGATCGAAGTAAGTCGCGCAGTCATAGTTGCTCCTGGCAAAACGTTGTTGACAGTTATTCCAAAAGAACCAAGCTCAGTGGCCATGGTTTTAGACCAGTTAGCCACAGCACCTCTCACCGTATTAGATACACCAAGACCTTTTAGGGGAGCTTTTACTGAAGTAGAAATAATATTGATTATTCTACCATATTCAGCTTTTTTCATAAACGGTATTACCGCCTGAGCCAAAATCTGATTACAAATTAAGTGTTGTCGAAAAGCGGCCTCAAATGATTCTGGGGCGGCCTCTGTAATAGGTCCACCCGCAGGTCCGCCAGTGTTATTAATGAGAATTTCTACTTTATTCTCTTTGATTAAATATTGATCGATTACTGTCTTGAGTCTCTCTATATTCGTAAAATCAACACATATGTAATGATGCCTCTGACCCTCCTCTAAGTGAAGCTCTTCCAACACTTCCTGCAGTTTGTTTTCATTTCTGGCAATGAGGGTTATACTCGCCCCTAATTTAGATAACTCTAGTGCTATCGCTTTACCAATACCTTGCGTACTACCACATACAAGCGCTCTTCTTCCTTTAAGATTTAAGTCCATTTTAATTTTTTAAACTCTCTGAATCAGTCAATTTTCGTTAAATTTAAAAACAAATAAACAAACTAATCATATGGCCATCAAAAGACCTTTCAACTTAAAAAAATGGATAGAGGATAATCGTGACTTACTCAAGCCTCCTGTTGGGAATAAAAATCTTTATGCCGATGCGGGCGATTACATTGTAATGATCGTAGGTGGACCAAATGCCAGAAAAGATTACCACTACAATGAAACAGAGGAACTTTTCTATCAACTGGAAGGAGAAATTTTAGTGAAAATTCAGGAAGATGGAAAGGCTGTAGATGTTCCTATAAAAGCGGGCGAAATGTACTTGCACCCGGCCAAAGTGCCTCACTCTCCGATTAGACCAGAAGGCTCTGTAGGTTTGGTAATAGAGAGAAAACGAAACGAAAATCACACAGATGGCCTACAGTGGTATTGTGATAAATGCAATAACCTTTTACATGACACTTACTTTCATCTTACTAATATAGAAAAGGACTTTTTACCACGATTTCGTGAGTTCTACGGTTCTGAAGATAAAAGAACTTGTAGTAACTGCGGGCATACTATGGAAGTTGATGAACGTTTCATTTAGTGATTGCAACAGCATCTTATGAATCTCCCATTGGGTCATTAACAATTTCTGCTGATGACCAATTTTTGCTCTCAGTTTCATTTCATGCTCCCAAGGTTGATCAGCCAAACGAAATTACCAGATATGCTTCTCGTGAGTTAGACGCATATTTTTCAGGTAAACTGAAAACTTTTACTACCCCTTTAAAATATGATGGCACAGAGTTTCAAAACAGAGTGTGGCGAGCCTTAAATGATATTCCTTACGGTCAAACTATAAGCTACTCTGAGTTGGCAGTAAGGCTTGGAGACATTAAATGTATAAGAGCAGCCGGCACTGCCAATGGCAAAAATCAATTACCTATTTTTATTCCCTGCCACCGCGTAATCGGAAAAAACGGAAACCTGGTAGGCTTTGCAGGTGGTTTAGAAAGGAAACGCTGGTTGCTGAAGCATGAAGGCGTTATCAGAGGTGAACAGATAGAAATTTTTGCCTAATATTGAGCCAAACAGTTATTTATGGAGTTTGAGCATTCACTAGCTTTCGCTAAAAAGATGGATCAGCAAGATCCTCTAAAGGCATATAGAGATAAATTTTACATCCCCGAAATAAAAGGCAAGGAGGCGTTATACTTTACAGGCAACTCTTTGGGTCTCCAGCCAAAAAACACCAAATCATTTATAGAAGACGAGCTTGAAGACTGGGCCTCCATGGGGGTCGAAGGTCATTTTCAGGCAAAAAAACGTCCCTGGTTTCACTACCATAAATTTAGCAAGCAAGCTCTGGCCAACATCGTAGGTGCCAAACCTCTTGAGGTAGTATCGATGAACAACCTCACTGCAAACCTGCATTTTCTAATGGTGTCTTTCTACAGACCTACAAAAAAGAGATTTAAACTTATGATCGAAAAGGGAGCATTTCCTTCAGATCAGTATGCGGTCGAGAGTCAAATCAAATTTCATGGCCTGGATTATGATGAAGCATTGATAGAAGTAGCACCACGAGATGGTGAACATACACTGCGCACAGAAGATATAGTATCAACCATTAACGAAAATGCTGATAGCCTTGCCCTGGTAATGCTCAGCGGTGTACAATATTACACCGGGCAACTATTCGATATTAAAGAAATCACGAAAGCCGCTCATGAGGCTGGCGCTTACGCAGGTTTTGACCTGGCACACGCGGCAGGCAATGTCTCTTTAAACCTCCATGATGATGATGTTGATTTTGCAGCTTGGTGCAGTTACAAGTATTTAAACTCCGGCCCAGGAGGTGTAAGTGGAATCTTTGTGCATGAAAAACACGCCAATAATAGCGATATCCCACGCTTAGCCGGTTGGTGGGGCCACAACGAAGAGGAGCGCTTTCAGATGGAAAAAGGTTTTGAGCCCATGCCTGGCGCAGATGGGTGGCAATTGAGCAATGTAAATGTGCTCTCAAGTGCGGCTCACTTAGCTTCTCTTGAGATTTTTGAGGAAGTAGGAATGACGGCCCTACTAGAAAAAAGCCGATTGTTAACCGGATACCTATATTTCTTGTTAGAGACACTGAACAACGAAGGAGAAAAGATCGAAATTATTACACCTAAGGAGCCAAAAAATCGAGGATGCCAGTTATCTCTATTTATGAAACAAAATGGGAAAAAGGTATTTGAAGCCTTAAGCAATGAAGGTGTAATTGCAGATTGGCGAGAACCCAATGTAATCCGTGTGGCACCAGTGCCCTTATACAATACTTTCGAAGATGTCTATCGTTTTTACCAGATCGTAGAAAAAACAATCGCATAATATGCCAAGAACAAAAACTATCTCAATTGTAGGTGCCGGACTTGTAGGTTCGCTTATGTCCATTTATCTGGCTAAACGCGGGTATAAAGTGACCATTTTTGAGAAAAGAAATGACATGCGTAAAATGGGCGCAGAAGGCGGTAGATCCATCAACCTGGCCCTAAGCAACCGAGGTTGGGCTCCGCTCAAAGAGATAGGGATTGATAATGAAGTCAAATCGATGATCATACCGATGCGCGGTAGAATGATGCACGATGAAGAAGGATTTCTCACCTTTCAACCTTACGGTCGGGAAGGGCAGGCTATAAATTCAATTTCGAGAGGCGGCTTAAATGAGCTCCTCATGAATACTGCCGAAAAAGAAGGTGTCGAGATAAAATTTGAGCAAACCTGCCTTGGAATAAATTTTGACGAAAGCTTACTCTTTTTAGATGATAATGGTAGCCGTAAGGAGGTAAAAAGTGATGTAATAATTGGTGGGGACGGTGCTTTTTCTGTGGTGCGCAGGCTTATGCAGCGCACAGATAGGTTTAATTATTCACAGCATTTTATCGAGCATGGTTATAAAGAGCTCACCATACCACCAGGTGCAGGTGGCAGCTTTGGTTTAGAAAAACATGCCCTTCATATATGGCCAAGAGGCCAATATATGCTCATAGCTTTGCCTAACAAAGAAGGTAGTTTTACTTGCACCTTATTTTTTCCTTTTGATGGTGATCCATCATTTTCTTCACTAAAAACTGATGAAGATATTCAGCAGTTTTTTGAAAAGGTATTTCCAGACACGATCAGGTTAATGCCAACCTTATTAAAAGATTACCATAGCAACCCTACTTCTTCATTGGTTACAATCAAGTGTTTCCCTTGGGTTAAAAACAAAACCGTTTTACTCGGAGATGCTTCACATGCCATCGTGCCATTTTACGGACAAGGGATGAATAGCGGCTTTGAAGATTGCCGGGTATTAAATCAAATGTTGGAAGAGCATAATGACGACTGGGACAAGGTATTACCACTATTTCAGGAAAGCAGAAAACCTGATGCAGATGCCATCTCTGATCTGGCATTGCAAAATTTTATAGAAATGAGAGATCTGGTAGCTGATGAAGATTTTCTACTTAGAAAAAAAATAGAAGCTAAGCTGCATGACCAATACCCAAAACAATGGATACCACTCTACTCGATGGTAACTTTTAATGAAAATATGAGGTACTCTGAAGCATTACATAGAGGTAACATGCAGAAAGAAATTATGGACAAGGTGATGAGTCAGCCCGACATTCATAAAAACTGGGAAAAACTCGATTTAAATCCACTGGTGGAAGAATTAAATACCAAGATCAACAGCTAGCCTGTTGTAAGTAGCTACTTCAGACTCATCAGGGTTTTGGTCTGGCGCAACGAATAGCTCCATGGTCTCTTTCACAAATTCTTTTGATGCCGGTTGCTCTACAAAATACTCTTTCAAGGCTTTTATAAACTTATCTTCCCACACATCCTTATGCTTGATCAGGTATCTGATCTCTGCCTTGTAAATGAGCATGAGATTTTCCTGCTTTTCTGTTTCTCCCAAATCATCTGTAGCAAGCTCATCTCCCAAAATCTTTGACAACCTCTTTAAGGTCACCCACTCTTCTTTATCTAATAATCCGTCACTCATTACGATGAGACAAGACGGCAAAAGATGAGCGATATAGATAAATTGTTCCTTATTAATATCCAGAAATCTTACCTGCAAATACTCTTCATACAGGTTATCCATTTGTGATTTGGCCATAGAAGCAGTTATATAATATATCTTTCTTTAAATGTAGTGTTTTTTAGTATACGATCAGCTATTAATAAGCTGTTTGTATTGATCGTATCTATTAAAAATTTGCTTCACATAATTAACAGGTTCTTCCCCTCGGCAGTAGCCTGACTCCACGATTTCATCCCTAAAAAATTCAGGCTTAGATTTCATCAATAAAAAGTATTCTACGTTATCATCCCATTTGGTGGGATCACGGTCATATTTTTTTGCTAATTGCCGAGCGTCTACAACGTGTCCTAATCCCACATTGTAGCTGGCCAAAACAAATTTCTTACGCTCATCATCATCTTCCACAGTTTTGAGCCATAAATCATCAAGATATTTGAGGTAGTTGATGCCGGCCTTTATACTTTGAGCAGGGTCGAGCAGGTTATTAGCTCCAAATCTATAACCCGTCTCCGGTACCAACTGCATGAGACCTATTGCTCCTGCCCATGATTTAGCCTTTGGGTCAAAACGTGATTCCTGGTAGATCTGTGAGGCCAAGAGTCTCCAATCCCAGCCGAGGGAATCGGCTCCTGCCTTTATCATATCGTCATAGACAGATATTTTTTCACCACCCATAGAAGAGAAATCGCTTCTTGCTCTGCGCTGGGAAGCACGATTATTTTTAAAATACTTCTTATAAATGACATTAAATGTAGGCTGCTTTTTCAGTCCTCTCATCCAACTATTAAGTGACTGAAGCAGTTGAGGAGCATTTTTTCTCACCGCCCAGGCAATCTGCTGTGGGAAGCTTATGGGTGTCTTTACATCGATATTGGTATAGTAGCCGGCATTCACCATAGCCACAGTTTCATCAGCCACTGTATAGTCAAACTCTTGAAGGGCTACACGCTTGATAAGCTCTTCGGTTTCGGCACTATCTTCCTCCTCTATTACGATTATATCACCACCAATCTCCTGAGACAGGTTTTCTAAGCGCTCGACATATGAGGAGCTTTTGCGCACGTGTACCTCTTTACCGACAAGGTCCACCTGATTTCTTACCAGCACCTTATCTAGCTGATCACGGGTCATTTTATGCCAGTTACGCGGCTTGCGCTGCACCAGCACCTGTCGGGTGGTGTAATGATTTTCTGTAAAGGCGACATGCTGCTTGCGACCTTTGGTTACTGTGAGGGAGTAGGCGATCACATCTCCTTCTCCTCGATTGAGCATTTCGAAGGCCTGGTCAATACTCGTAGTGAGCTTTACCTGTAAATCAATACCAAGGTGCTTGGCATACAAGCTCAGCAGATCGAATTCATAACCCATCGGCTGACCTTTATAGAGAAAATATCCTGTAGAGCTGTTATCTACGATGGCTACTAGGCTGCCACGCTCCTTGATCTTTTGTAAATCAAAAGCTATGGGTTCAGGGAAATCCAGATGACCACTCGTACTGTCCCTGCTCTCGTTACCTCCTTGCCTACAAGCAACTGCTAAAAGCAGCAACCCGATTAATAAGAAAGAAGGAAGTTTCTTCTGGAAATAAAACCAACACATGATTTTCAAATTAAACATAAATTTATGTTAATGAAAATTTATCG
>NZ_SMMD01000473.1 GCF_009711475.1 Fulvivirga aurantia | reverse complement strand
TATACCGACTGAGGGTCGGCCAATAAAATCTCTATGCTTGCTCGCCTTTTTAATATATCACCTTTCGCTGAGTCTTTTTGATGAGCTTGCTCATCAATTGCTCCCTCCTTCACATCGGATTTTGTTTCTTCTCTACCTTCTTGCTCTCTTTTTTCTAGACCTTTTTTTTGATCTTTTACTTTTTGGAGCAGATTTTCAAGTACTTGGTATGACTCCAGCTGTGACTTTTGTGCTAGTTTTTCAACCCACTTTCTTAATTCCTGAAAATCGTCAGTCGCACGGATAACTTCTGCGTACACAAAAAACTGCGGTATTGACCTACGATCTGCAATGATTTGAAAGATGCGTTTTACGGCCTCTTCCAGCACCAATTCCAGTCTGGTTGTGGTTAGATATTGATCCAGGAAAATCTCAAAAATGAGACCGCGACTCTGAGTAGGTGATATCGTCTTCCAATAAAAGCTTTCTACAAAGGATTGAATATCTGTAAAAAGTACCTCAGTACGTTTCTTTTCTCCAGGTGCTATCGCTTTGATAATTTCAAAAAATTGAGGCTTTTCTAATTTTTCAATCCAATGGACTCGAGTAGCTCGTTGTTGCCATCTAGACTTTATTTCTTCAGTAGTCAGATACTCACCTAGAATTTCTATAGTGCCGGTTTTAGTTTCTGATTTTCGATTTTCTTCAATTGTTTGAGCTTCTTTCTCACTATATTTTTCTGAATAAGCAGCCTCCTCACCTTTTGAAGTTTTAGAACTGCCAAATTTACCTAAGCCACTTTTAATCTTTTCCTGAATCTCCGGGCGAGAAATAAATGATTGCAGTAAAGTTTTGGTGACTGATTTATTGCTGGCAGACTTTAAAACATAACGGTGTATTTCAAGGAGAACTTCTTTTCTGGTTTTATTCAGCACCTTGGATAAGCGCTCGATCGTTTCTTCAATTAAAGTATTTACGGAAGCATAAGTAATCTTTCGTTCTAAGACTCTCACCAGCGTAATTAAGGCAGACTCCCACACGATCTCTTCAATTTGCTGATCACTTAGTTTGTTAGCTTCATGGCTAATTTCAACATCAGCTATTTCTTTTTTGAGATCATCAAATCTTAGAAGCTCATTGTAATCGTTAGAAATCAGGGCAATCACTTCAACTAGTCCTTTTGTCCCCAGCTCCTTTCTCAACCGTTTGATCAGAACATCGGTCTTAATAACTTGTGAAAACAATAAAACAAGCTGTTTTTCATCTTCCTCAAAAATAGCTCTTAGGATTTCTATGAGATCGAAGGTTTCATCGAAAGAAAGTACTGTTTTACCCCACCAGGGCAAGTTGCCCGTTTTAAGAAAACTTAGTATAACATCGGTCTTAGATTTGGCCTCGGTGATTATTTCGACATCTGAATGAGTAAGTCGGCCAGCCTCTTCCAGCACTTCGGTGAGGTATTTTTTTAAGTCAATTTTAAGTCTATACTCCAGTTCTGACTCTATTCTGAGTAAGTCTATTTCACCTAGATCAATGGTGATATTGGGTATTTTTATGATGACGCCCGGTGGACAGACTTCATCAAAAACCTCTTCAATCATACTTAGCAACCTGAGCTTTATATGATCGACCAGCCGTTGTTTAAGCTCAACAGCTTTAGCCTCCTGAGCAAACTCAACCTCAAAAACCTGACTTCGTATTTGGTGTGTGCCTTTCTCCATATCACGGCTCTAACTGTTCTCCGGCCCTCCTAGTAGCACTTTTTTATACTAAATTATCAT
Source organism: Fulvivirga aurantia (assembly GCF_009711475.1). Classification (GTDB taxonomy): domain Bacteria; phylum Bacteroidota; class Bacteroidia; order Cytophagales; family Cyclobacteriaceae; genus Fulvivirga; species Fulvivirga aurantia. The sequence goes on along the minus strand of NZ_SMMD01000473.1, from coordinate 1,273 downwards.
ACAAGATCCATTAGAAACCTTGTGAGTTTATCAGCTGCTTCATCAAGCTTTTCTTTGTCCGCATTCTCCTCTCTTTTATAGGATAGCCATTGATAATATTTCTTTTCAAACTCACCCATTTTATCAATCTCTAACCATAAAATATTGGAAGCTACACTGGCTGACTGATTTTGAAAAATTATTTCCTCGGCTATAGATCTGAACTCGGGATTACTAAACCTGGCTGTCCAGGCAGGAAAAAGCATTGTGATTCTGTATGTGTAAAAACTCTCTGGCACCAATGGGCCGTCTGTAGTATTTCTCACATAGTAATCAAGCTTTGCCTCATATGGCGTAATAACTTCGGCATCAGAAAGATAGCTAAACAATTCTTCTAGCTGCTCATGGGTCTCCTCTACAGAAGGATTAGCGGTGACACTTACAAATTTTATCTTACCATCAGGTGAGCTAAAGTGAATCTCAAAATCTTTCGTATCTGTGATTTCTACAGAGTAATTATTATACGAAGACAAGTGAGGCTTAAGCTGCTCAATGATTTTTAGTCTTTGCTCATAATCGTAAAGACCGGCACTTCTCAACACACGATTACCGTCCTGATCGAGTAGGTAAATACCAAACTTCTTTTGACTAACCTGTGGTCGTAATAAGACATGCTCCATCAGGTGAAGTCCCTCACTGCTTAGGTTCATATCTCTGAGAAACCTTGTAAGCAATATGGCTGCTTTACTAGCATCTTCCAAAGAATCAAAATGGCCCATTTCTGCCCATTGAGACTCACTATCGGAGTTATACGCCACGATATAGTCCTTACTATCTTTTGGCTTACCTACCTGATAATTTTCCAGCTCAAGTCCAGCCCTTAAAAACTCCTCTGTTAATTCCCCTTTTTGAAATAGGTTGAGCTTTCTTAGCAATTTATCATTGGCAGTTGTATCAGTATAGTCGATAGACACTTCATCTACATCGATATAGTCAAAATAACTCTCAATTATAGCATCATTTATGTAATCTACATTTTCTCTGTTGCGTTGGCTTGGCTCCTGCTTTTTCTTCTTGCTTTTTCTGCTCTTTAGGAGACTCACTTCGTTTTCTTCGAAATGACCAAGAAATGAATTTTTTGTGTAAGCGCGAGATTTATCACTATCAACAAGTGTATATGAGCTTAAACCGAGCAACACAATCAACTTAGCCTCCAGGCCGGAAATGTTTCCCGGGGCCGTTGGCTCCTTCATATAATTAAAGCCTCTCGCGCGGTTTTTATTTATAAATGGGA
>NZ_SMMD01000301.1 GCF_009711475.1 Fulvivirga aurantia | reverse complement strand
GGTTCACCCCGGCTACCGTGCCTCCTCCAAAAGTATCCTCACACAGCTCGGGTGTTTGGTCATTGGCTGTGGGAAGAGATAACAAATCAATCTCAACACTACCAGTCATGACCTGAGGGGTACAGCTTCCTTGAGTAGCAACTATGGTAATTATATCCCCATCTTGAATATCTGCAGAAGTTAAACTAAACGTAAGGTTACCACCAGTACCTGTTTCTACGCAGTCGGCACAAGCCGTGGGATTATTAGAACCTCCTCTATCGATCCATATGGTATAATCAACATTAGGCTCTGGTAGGTTTGGTGGATCACTGCCTAATAAAACTATATCAGTTCCCGTGCCATCACAAATTGACCGAACGCCTGCATTATCTATTGAATAAGTATTAGGTGAAGGGTCATCAAGGTCAATTGTAGCATCAGCCAAAACCGCATTGCATACAGAAAAATCATCATTTACCGTTATAGAATATTGACCACCAGGAAGACCCGACACTCCCAAATCAGTCTGCAAATCAACAGTTAGACTTGTGGTGGCTGTGACATTATTAATTGTTAGAGGAAGGCCAGCCAATCCATTATCAGAGTCCCATGTATATGATAATGAACCACCTCCCGCAAGGTTTAGCGATCCACCTGTTATGATTACTTCCACCTGGCCGTCTGGGCCAGCGGGCGGAAGTTGACAGGTGCTATTGTCTTGAGTATTCCCTGTCGCTGTGATACTAATAGCAGGCACATCATCAAGATCAATTTCATCAACACTCGCTTGAAAGGTAGCGATAACAACTCCCCCATCATCACGAAGTGTAAATGCATAATTACCCGCTATCAAATTCTCATCATCTCCGAAAACATACGTATTCCCTTGTGCTATTGTTACTCCAAATTCACTCGGACCACTTCCTCCCGTTTCTGCAATTTGTATTACCTCCGCATCTATTCCATTAGTAGTTGAAACTATATCAATATATATCACACCATTATCAAGACCATCGCAAGGATGATCCACTCTAATGTCAACTTCAAAAGCCCCGTTTGTATAAGTCTCTGTGTAAGTTTGAGAAAATGCAGCATTATTAAATGCACCAAAAAGTATAATTAAGCAAACAATTCGGTAGAATGTATTTATTATTCGTCTCATAGATTTAGTTGCTTTGGCTTAGGCTGATCTTTGATGTACATCCATGATTATTTGTAACGTAAACCTCAAGCACCTTCCTTTCATCAAAAAGAAAATTACTATCAAAGGTCTTATGGATCATTCCCTCGCTATCAATATAAAGCATTTGCGAAATAGCCATATTTGATACAATCTGATAAGAAGAATTTTCAGTTTTGTTCAGGCTAACTTCAAACTTCTTTTTAGGACTCATCAAATTTACATTTATCGTTTGGGTTGTACCATTCGAATCAGTAACTATACAAGTATAAAGCCCACCAGATAAATTAATTATGTGATCTCTAGAAGAGCCCGTGCTCCAATCAAAAATATACGGTGCACTTCCTCCAGTAACTGTAAGTTTAATTCTACCATCACTTTCATCTATGCAAGTAGGATCTCTTTTATCTACAGCAATACTGAGTTGAGCAAAAGAAGCATTATAGAATAGAGATGTTATGACAATAAGCCAGAA
>NZ_SMMD01000538.1 GCF_009711475.1 Fulvivirga aurantia | reverse complement strand
GAAAGAGAAGGTAATCAGATAAAGTACTACAGAAATGACATCCGGTTCTATACATCAGAAATCCTCAGTACGTCTGAACTTTCAGTAGATATATCAATGTATAAGCTCAATGATGAGTTTGCTAATATATATACTTCTTTTATAGCTCAAGACAAATTGGAACTCCAAGTCCTTCGAGACATCTATGAATCAACAGATGGAGCTAATTGGACCGACAATACCGGATGGCCTACAACACCTGCAGAATGGGACTCTATCACTTCAATAGATCAGGTTGTAGGTTGGTATGGCGTAACTACTGACAATGGAGATGTGGTGGGTTTATCTTTCTCAAACACGGAAATGAATGGTACAATACCTGCAAGTTTGGCACACCTAAAATCGTTGAAAACTTTGAAAATGAGTAATCACCCTGCCTTATTAGGACCATTACCCGATATGACCGGGTTACCACTGGAAGATATTCAATTTTACAATGTGAAGTTAAACCAGGAGTTTCCACAATGGGTGAGTACTATGACTTCCCTCAAAACTTTGAAGTTTGACCTCACAAATTTATCTGGAACAATCCCTGATATAAGTAATCTTGTTGATTTAGAACTATTTCATGTTTCAAGAAATAATGTAACTGGGACTGTGCCTAATTCACTTAGTGGACTAACTTCTTTGAAAAATGTTAAAGTTTACAAAACACCTCTAAGTGGAGAATTTCCTAATATGAACAACACCAGAGTGGCAAACCTTCTTATCTATGAGAATGAATTTTCAGGGGCATTGCCAGAGATTCCTGCTACTACATCCTTTGTGTATGCTTACGACAATAACTTCGAAGGAGGTGTGCCGAGTAGTTATTTAACAGCCACAGGGCTGACCAGACTTTACCTACGAGACAATCAACTAACAGAACTACCGTCCTTTAAAGATCATCCAAATGCCAGCATCTTACAACTTACCGTACATGGCAATTTTCTCACATTTGATCAAATAGAGCAAAACCTTGACCTATCTTCACCAGATACACATGGATATGCAACATTTACCTATGCACCACAAAATACTTCAGAAGAAGTTATTGAAATAAGTGCTGGTGGGGATCGGGTAATAGAAAGTGATAGAAATCTAGGGCAATACGTTCAGTATCAATGGCAAAAATGGAATGGCAGTACCTTCGAAAACATTATCAATAACGCCAATGACAAGAACTATCGTGTTTTAGACGCCCTGGTAGGTGATAAGTTTAGATGTGAAATGACCAACAGTCACGTTTCCGGTGTGACAATTTATAGTTCAACTTTTGAAGTTAAAGAATTGCTTGATGATACTCCAGATGACTTCACACTCACCCCGCTTTATAATGGCAATATCACAGCCATAAAGTGGCGTACAGCTCAACCTGAAGGTACAACAGAAGAAGCCTTTGAAGGTATTTATTTATTTGATTACGATGAGAAATATCAATTAAAAGAAGGGATCTGGGGTGTAGACGGACCAACAGGAATAGAGACCAACACCAATAAATACAGATTAACCGGCCTTACTTACGACCTTAACGGTAATATAGAAACATTGAAGCGCTATGATGTCCTCAGTGATCGAAAGCATAACTTTAAATATGATTATAACTTAAATACCGATGGTACCCCTGCAGTTGACAAACAACAAAATAATCGTCTGCAAGGCATAGCAGGGTACGCTCAGTATCACTATAATAGTATCGGGCAGTTGGAGGCTGAAGTGAGTGAAGACGGAGAAAGTAAATATGTGGAATATGATGTAACTGGCAAAGTTACGGCAGTTTATGCTGATGAAAATAAGACACAGCTTAAGGTGAGTTACACTTATGATGACCGTGGTTTCAGGTTATCGTCTTTTAATACAGAAAGTGATATCAAAACCTGGTACATCAGGGATGCCTCTGGCAATGTGATGAGTATCTATGAAGAAAAAGTAACTGATCAGTTGCTTTCACAAACTGAAGTACCGGTATACGGATCTGGAAAAGTGGGTGTTTATTACCCTCAACAAGATGGGTCTACCGCCTATGAGTTGACCGACCATCTTGGCAATGTGCGTGCAGTGGTGAAAAGAAATAATATCACCTTCACGGCCACGATGGAAGAAACAAGGGAATTGAACTATACAAACCCCAGGGTAGAAGAGTCGCAGTATTTTGAAAATCTTTTCTCTAGTGAGATGTATAATTTGCCTCCCGGGCTTAATCATACCAGTACTGATGTAGTGGCAGACCCTAACCGAGCTGCTTACCTCACGGGTGATCCTGGTAGAATAATCGGTCCAGCCATTACACTTCAGGTAAATGCTGGAGATACTGTAAATCTCACTGCGTATGGAAAATATGAGAGCCAGGCTAGCTACGCTGCCCCTTTAGCACTAGCTGATATTGCAAGCGCTTTAACAGGCACATATGTGGGCTTCAATGGACAGGAATCTGCAGCTGCGCTGGAAGATATTTTTAGCGCTGCTTTAAGTGGATTTGCCAATGGTGATAGTGATCTTTCTCCTCATGCCTATATGAACTATATATATTTTGACAACGATTTTAATGTACTCGAAAAGAGAAAAGAGCGCCTACCGGAGGCTAACTCTTTTACCTCAGATCCTGAGAGTACAAATTGGCATACTTTCGGAAATGAACTAAATCCATATTTAGATATCAATCAGGATGGGTATCTTTATGTATATGTGTCTAACCACACACCTGGGACCAAAGTATATTTTGATGACATATCCGTTACCCTTAGCCAAAAGATAGTCACTCAGGCTACAGATTATTATCCTTTTGGCAGCGTTGCTAGACGGCTGAACACTCCTAACAACTATTTTAATCATGAACCAAAAGAGGGAAGGAGCCAGTTCGGTAAATTTTATAACTACGGCTATCAAGGCTGGTTTTCAATGGAAGACCCTGAGACAGGTTGGAATAGTTTCGAAGCGAGAATGTATAATTCTATCACTGGAAGATGGAACGCTACTGATCCGTATTGGCAATATCATAGCCCATATTTAGCCATGGGCAATAGTCCTATTTTATATGTTGATAAAGATGGTAGGATTGTATGGAGCGCCATTGGTGCCGTAGTCGGAGGTGCAATTGGCGCAGGATTTTCAATCTATGATCAGATTCAAAATGAAGGTAAGAGTTTTGAAGATTTAAGTTGGGGCCGGGTAGGGTTAGCCGGTGTTACAGGTGCAGCAGCTGGCAGTGGCTTTGGTTTATTGACAAGCGCTGGAGTTTTAGCTGCAGGTGAAGCAGCAGATCAAGTACTTGCCCATGGAGAGGTTAAAAGTTATACTAAAATAATTTTATCAGGTGCTGGGGGTTATATAGGAGGTAAAACTGCAAATTTAGTACATACGGGTCTTAGGAAGGTTGGGTTAGTTGGAGCTATTAATAAGGTTACCGCAGCCAATAGTTCCTCAAAATTAATAACACAGTCTACAGGAAGAGTACATATGTCTTCAAATTCTATTCAAAATGTTAGAATGGTAAGTGATGCAATGCGTGAGGGGATAGGTTCTACTACTGGTGGGTTCTTAACTATGGAATGGAAAAATTATATACCCGATATATCATGGCCTTATGATAATTTTGATGATTGGATGGATATGACATTTCCCGTGCGACAAAAGAATTGGGATGATGGTGCTAGAATAATAATTCATCCAGCACAATTTAAAGAAGGTTATTCTAACTAACGACTATGAAAGTAAGAGT
>NZ_SMMD01000471.1 GCF_009711475.1 Fulvivirga aurantia | reverse complement strand
TTGAAGCCAGTGTAAAGTATGAGACTAAGTAGAGATTTTTATAGAAGGGAAGACGTAACTCAAATAGCTAAAGATTTGCTAGGCAAGGTGTTACACACTCAGGTGGATGGAGTTTTATCTCTTGGTAAAATTGTAGAAACAGAAGCCTACTCGTACAAAGAGAAGGCCTGCCATGCCTATATGGAGAGAAATACCAATCGTACCAAAGTTTTATTTATGGATGGTGGTACTTCATACGTGTATTTGTGCTACGGAATTCATAACTTATTCAATGTTGTGACAAACGTTGAAGGCAAAGCTGAAGCTGTGCTGATACGAGCCATAGAACCAGTGGCTGGGGTAGAGGTAATGCAACAAAGAAGAAATAAAAAATCTGAGATGGAATTAGCCTCTGGTCCTGGTAAGCTGTCAGAAGCGCTTGGGATCAATCGGTCACTAAATGAAGTTGATCTTACTAATAATGAACATATCTGGATTGAAGATCATGGAGAAGAAGTAATTGATATAGAAGCCTCACCGAGGATAGGAGTGGCTTACGCTGAGGAAGATGCATTACTTCCCTGGAGGTATGTAATTAAAGAAAGTAAGTATGTGAGTAAAGGGAATAATAGTTATAAATAGTATAATTCATGTATATTTAATAATATGAATAAGATTATTTGTCCTGTAGATTTTTCGGCAACTTCTCTAAACGCCATTGAGTATGCCGCTGAGATAGGGGTGAAGTTTCACTCCCATATCACATTGCTTCATGTTTTTACCGAGCAAGATTTCAACAAAATAGTTGAAGAAGAGACGGTAGGTAAAAGTTTTAAGGAGCTGACGGCTATGGCTTCTAAAAAGCTAAAGCGTCTGGCAGATCAGGTAAACGAAAATTATAAGGATGTGACCTGTTCCAGTCAGCTTGAGCTTGGAGATTTGTATGGCAAGCTCAAAGACATCATTTCAGAAAACCATTTTGACCTACTTGTAATGGGTACTACAGGAGTGAGCAAGGTAAGTGGTGTTTTCTTTGGCAGTAACACCCAGGAAGTAATTAGGGAAGTAAAAATTCCTGTTTTATGTGTGCCTCAGGAAGCGTCATTCAAAGGATTTAACAAAATTGTTTATGCTTCTGATTTTATGAAACAGGACAAAGTCGCGATTCAGGAAGTGATATCATTTGCTACCACCTTTAATGCACGCATCAGTGTGTTGCATATAAACCTTAGTGATAGCGATAAAGAATACAATGCTTTTGTAGAAGACCTGAAGAGCTTCATTCAATATAGCAAAATTAACTTCGTTAATAAGAAGTTTAAGGATGATATCGGTTTAGGTATACAAGAGTATATGGACGAAGAGAATAGTGATATGCTGGTTGTATTTAGAAAACATCGAAGTTTCGTTGAGAGTATCTTTCATAAAAGTTTAACCAAAACATTGTCATATTCTACTGATAAGCCGTTATTTGTCCTGAAGCTCGATTATCATCACGAATAGCCCTATATGATTAAAAAAATAAGCCTGATTGTCTACTTGTTGGTTGTGGTACATACGCTCAGTTTGGCTCAAAATAACATCTTCAGAAAGCTTAATTCTGCTTATGATGAACAAAATCCGATTTTAAGTCCTGATGGGCAAACACTCTATTTCACACGTAGCAATGATCCCAACAATGTAGGAGGTGAGCGTGATCAGGGTGATATATGGTTTAGTCAATTAGGTCCTACAGGTTGGACTACCCCTCAACGAGCCAGAAAGGTTAATAGCTACGACTATAATGGTGTAATTGGCTTTGCTGATAATAAAGTTATTCTACATAATCATTACGCTACAGGCAGCTTACTTAAGACTCAAGGCATATCAGAATCGACTCAAATAGGCTCAAATGAATGGAGCGAGCCAAAAAATATTTCAATTCCTTATTTTAAAAATTTGTCCAGGTATTTTGGAGGAAGTCTCTCAAATGATGGCCAGGCGATTGTGTTTTCTTTAGAGAGTTATGATACAAGGGGAGCTGAAGACCTCTATATCTCGGTGAAAGAGGGGGGCAAATGGTCTGAGCCAAAGAATTTGGGAGATGTGTTAAATACAAGATTTCAGGAGCTTACTCCTACGTTTTATAATGATTCCCTACTGTATTTTGCATCTAACGGACATGGAGGAGCGGGTAGCACAGATATTTTTGTTGCTCAGAGAAAAGGAGATGGTTGGTATGACTGGAGTACTCCGGTAAATGTAGAAAAAATAAATACCGAAGGCAGAGAGCTTGGTTATCGACAGTATGATGACTTTGCCATTTACACTTCTACTGTTAATAGTGATGGGTACGGTGATATAAAACTTTATACCGAAGCAGATTCAGACACTCTATTTAATCAAGCAGTTACTCAGGATAACATTACGATTAGCGAAGTAAAAGAAGAGGAGCTTTCGGAAAACGAAATACTGCTTTATGGTGCGGTAACTTCCAGTGATGGTGAGTCGGAAGTAAGACCTGATGTATCTGTAAAGCAAAAAGATAAGACAATTCTGAGCGGAATTAAAGTGAATGTGAACGAGGATCTATACACTGCTACACTAAAATCTCCCGGAACTTATGTAGTGACAGTGGCTGCACCTGGGTTTATAGCTCAACAGGAATCTGTCGAGCTGGTAAGTGCCACTGCCAAAAAATTGCAAATGAATTTTGCGCTACAGCCTATTGCTGTAGGGGCAAGAGTAAACTTAAAAAATGTTTTGTTTAAGCAATCTAAGGCTGAAATTATAGATACTTCCTATCCTGAGTTAAATTTAGTAGTCGATTTGATGAAGGAAAACCCATCTCTCAAAATTCGTCTTGAAGGCCATACTGATAATCGCGGTTTGGCAAAGCACAATTTAAGATTGTCCAAGAAGCGTGTGCAAGCTGTAGAAGATTATTTAGTGTCTAAAGGCATAAGTTCAGGGCGCGTAAAAGGGAAAGGATTTGGTGGATCTAAACCTATCGCAGATAATAACGATCCCGAACTCAGAAAGCTTAATAGGCGTGTAGAGTTTACAATC
>NZ_SMMD01000217.1 GCF_009711475.1 Fulvivirga aurantia | reverse complement strand
GCTTACTCAGCCGCTCAGTATGTAAAGTTTTACTTTTTGGTTCGTATGCAACGCTCAACAAAGCTAACTCATTATAAGATTGATAGTTTAGAAATTTTACTAAATCATTTAACTTCTTCTTTTGCTCACTCTCTATATCTGTTGATTCTGTTGAAAACTCAATAAACAGTTCTTTTGTTTCACTTTCGCCCCTCAATTCTTTCAACAATTGTTTCGCTTCTTGAATTAATTGCTCTGCATATTGCTCAGTTTCGCTTTTACCCACGCTCTTCATCTTCCCTGTGAAAATATCCGATAACCCCCCGTTTCGATTACTCGAAAAGTATATAATAGAATCATGAGTTGAGAAATAAGCATCAAAAGAAGAAGAATTTATTTTTTCCCCTAAATTGACTGGTGTACTCCAAACAGTGTAATCATTCTCGTAAATTCTCTCACTCATAAATATATCTGCATCACCAAGTCCGTCATGACCACTTGATGAAAAGTATAATCGCTTTTTGTCTGCTGACAAAAATGGTGAAATTTCGAACCCAGCAGTATTTATAGTTGGTCCTAAATTTATCGGCTTTCTCCAGGTGCCTGTAGAATCTTTTAATGAAACGTAAATATCTTCCTTACCTATTGAGTTTTTATCATTCAGAGTCAGAAGCATTACATCAAAATCTGGGTGCATATAATAACCAACCATCTCTTCCCTTTCTACCCATTTTATTGGCAATAATTCTGGTTTAATCCACTGACCACCCAACTGCTTAGAAAAAGAAATCCCTTTACCTTTCGAATATCCATTTATTAAGTAAACAACATTATTGTCCTTTTTAATGCCTATTAAGCTATTATTTTCCCTGTTATTCCATACCCCAAGGTCATTATGTGGCTTACCCCACTTACCCTCGTTATCTTTTTCAGAAATCCATATGTCCATTCCCGCTAGCTCACCACCCACATTTTCTTTATAAAAAGCTCTGGAAAAGAACAGCTTACTCCCATCCGGGGAAATCAAAGGAT
>NZ_SMMD01000164.1 GCF_009711475.1 Fulvivirga aurantia | reverse complement strand
GCCGGCTGCACATTGCTTCTGATCTTTAATTTTTTTATGTTGCTGCGTCATTTAATCCTATGAAGAAAAAAATCAAACTATCAGCTCGAATCAAAGATTATCTTATTCAGTCGATTTTATTGGCTTTTAGCGTATTGCTCGCTTTGGTTTTAAACGAATGGAGGCAATCAATAAAAACTGACGATGTTATAGATAGAGTGAAGTCCTCGATCATTTCGGAGGTGCAGCATAATCAGAAAACCATTGAGGAAGCCTTGAAATACCATGATATGCTGATTAAAAACTTGTTGGAAAACAATCATTTAATTGACTCTATCCCCGTATCAGAACTGGGTGTAGATTTTACAGCTAGCGAAAAAGTATTAAAAGATCAAATGTACAATACCTTAATACAAATGAATGGGTTTCCTGATAAATACAATTTCTCGCAAGTTGGAGAAAACCACTTTATCGTTCAGCTAGATAACTTCAACGTGACCATTAAAGTTGAAGATGAGATCGCAAAATTTTACGGAGTAGGCAACATACAACTAAAACCTGCTGATGTTTTTAATACAACCTGGCAAACAGCCCAAGCGACAAATGCTCTGGTGCTACTCGACTATCAAACCGTAGATCTATTCGCTGATGTCTACAGAAAGCAGGAGCAATACGCCAAATTAACTGAAAAGATCCTGGATATGTTGTATACAGGTAACCAGGGTATAATACCTGCCTTGCAGGATTTAAGAAATAAAGAGAAATACCTTTCAGAAAAGTACGTGGAGTTACTTTCTGTGGTAGA
>NZ_SMMD01000444.1 GCF_009711475.1 Fulvivirga aurantia | reverse complement strand
TGGCGTATCACCCGCTGATGTTTCGATCTTAATGGTCTACTTATCAAAATAAATTTATGTTTGAAAGACTAGATAACTGCCCGGTTTGTGACAGCGGGCAGTTGATCAATATTATTATTTGTAAGGATCACACGGTATCTAAAGAAGATTTTGTAATTGTAAAGTGCGATGCATGTTCATTTCACTTTACCAACCCAAGGCCTTCAAGCGATCAACTAGGTAAATATTATGAATCTGAAGAATACATCTCCCATCAGGACAAAGGAAACAGCCTTATAAATCAGGTTTATAAAATTGCCAGAAATTTCACTTTGAAAGGTAAAAAATCCCTGGTTTCAAAATATTATACACAAGGCAACATCCTTGACATAGGATGTGGTACCGGACATTTTCTAAATGTATTTAACACTAAGCACTGGAAAACTTATGGTATAGAGCCTAATCAAACTGCCAGAGAACAGGCACAATTGCGTGTATCAAATACTTTTGAATCTATAGATGATTTACCTTCTTCTGCTAAGTTTGATATTATTACTATGTGGCATGTCTTAGAACATGTACCGGATTTAAATGATTTCCTTAAGAAAGTAAATACATATTTATCTAAAAAAGGCGTTTTTATAGTAGCTGTACCTAACATGAATTCTTTAGATGCTAAAATTTACAAGTCACACTGGGCAGCTTATGATGTGCCAAGACATCTAAGTCATTTTACCCAACCTACTCTAAAGAAGCTTATGCTTAAGCATTCACTAAAAGTTGTAGACATCAAACCGATGAAGTTGGACGCTTTTTATGTTTCTATGCTTAGTGAGAAATATAAAAATGGAGGCAAAAACAATTATGTGGCAGCCATAAAAAATGGTTTGAAATCTAATCGATTTGCCAGAGAAAACAATCAAGAATACTCAAGTCTTATATATATCATCAAAAAGAAGTAATGCTAAACAAACAACATATATTCATCATTCTTCTACTTACCACAGCATGGGGATGTGCTAATCAAAAACCACCAACCGGTGGAGAAAAAGATGAGGAACCACCAGTTTTAGAATCATCATCACCAGAACAAGCACAACTTAATTATGATGGAAAAAGCATTGAATTAAACTTTAATGAAGCCATCAAACTCAATAATCCAAAAGAACAAATAATAATTACACCGAGAATTAAGGGTGAATATGAGATAAAATATAAAAAGGAAAGCGTGGTTATTGAATTAGAACAACCTTTGGAAGATAGCACGACTTACACGTTTAACTTTAGAGAAGCAATACAAGACTTAAACGAAGGAAACCCTGCAGAAAATCTTAAGCTTGCTTTTAGTACAGGTTCTTATCTTGATTCGCTTAAGATCACAGGTGTAATTACTGACCTGCTGAATAACACCGTAGTGAAAGGAGCAACTGTCAGCTTATATCCTGCAGCTGATACATTAAACCCATTAGAGCATCCGCCCATATATTTTACACAATCAAATGAGTCTGGCTTTTACCAATTTGATAACCTCAAAGCTGGTGAATATTATATCACTGCAGTAATGGATCAAAACAAAAACTTAATTATTGACAGTAAAACTGAAAGCTATGGATTTGAAAGTGATACGCTGTCTCTCTACAACAATATAGATTCTGTAGATATACCCATACAACATCTCGATATTAGGCCAATAGAATTGAAAGGGGCAAGGCAATCGGCTACCACTTTTGATATAAAATATAATAAGTATATTACTGATTATCAGATTGTTACCAATGAAATAGATAGCATTATTACTAACTATGAATCACCAGAACAACTTACTATTCAGGCATTTAACACATTCAACATTGAGGATAGCTTAATGGCCACAGTGACTGTTTTTGATTCTATTGCCAACAGCCAAACAGACACGGTGTTTATTAAATTTGAACCAACGAAACGATCTCCGGAAGAATTTAAATCTAAAATAAGCATAGAGCCAATAGTGGTAGAAAAAGGTCTTGTCCATGCCACATTAGAGTTTAATAAACCAATATCTAAAATTAACTATGACAGTGCCTTTTTATACATTGATTCTTTGCATGTTTTACCCTTAGACTCAAGTCATCTACAACCAAATAATTTAAAAGATAGGTACACGCTTTCTTACCTACTCGATCAAAGTTTATTTGAAACAAAAACAGATACTTCTACTCAAAATCCTTCTGACACAACGCAACAGTCTACAAAACAAAATAAGGTAAAGCCGTATATCTACTTTTCGTCTGCTTCTTTTATAAGTGCTGAGTCAGACTCGAGTAAGCAATTAAAATCAGAATTGACTTTTAAACAACAAGCTGATTTCGCTACTTGGTTTTTGACAGTAGAAACCAACCAACAGTTTATTTTACAGGTTTTAAATAACAGTGGAGATGTTGTTAAGGAGTTGAAAAATCAAAAAGAGATAAAGCTTTCTACGCTCAACCCAGGCACTTATAGAGTCAGAGTACTAATAGATGAAAACGGAAATGGACAATGGGATCCTGGTAATTTGCATAAGAATATTGAACCAGAGCCTCTAATATTTTACATCAATAGCGATGGTCAGGACGTGACAACCCTCAGAGCAAATTGGGAAGTAGGTCCAAATATTATCAAATTTTAGTGTGGAAAAACTGTGGTTATCTGTGGATAGCTTCTGGCTTGTTTGTGAATAAGATTTCTATCACATGAAAATTAGACATCGAGTGTTAATCATTCAGAAGAAATTCACAATCATCCACATTTGATCAACAGCATTGTATAAAATATTTTTTATCCACATCAATATTTAACGATGTTAATAAAACAGA
>NZ_SMMD01000888.1 GCF_009711475.1 Fulvivirga aurantia | reverse complement strand
ATAAAGTGCGTTGTCTGTGGTGATGGGTGACTCCTCAAAAGAATTGCCCATTGTATATTTAGTTACTTGTAAGTGAGAGCTAAAGCTATAGATCTTGTTTTTTACAGTATCCTGAAAACCTTTGAGTATGAGAAAAGAAACAATCATTACAGCCAGGCCTATACCGATACTGGCAATAGCAATTTTATGGATAGTAGCGGAAAAGCTCCCCTGCTGCTCATCGGTTATTCTTTTCGATATAAAATAACTAAGGTTCAAGAATTATCTATTTTTGGACAATACAGCGCAAATTAACTAATTAAGCTTTGAACAGACTTATATTATTTCTATCATTTTCTTTCATCATATTTTCTTGCAAAGCGCAACCTGGAGATCCTCAGGCTCCTATCAAAGTGGGAGCAGAAAGGTTCGATCAATATATTCCTTTACTAGAGTCTCAAAGTGCCGGGTTGGTTGTAAATCAAACTTCCATAGTTGGAAATACCCATCTGGTCGATACACTAAAGGCGCTTGGGGTTGATATTAAAAAGGTATTTGCACCGGAACATGGTTTTAGAGGGCAAGCAGATGCCGGAGAAGTGGTGAAAGATGGGATTGATACTCGTACGCAATTGCCTATAATTTCTCTGTATGGTAAAAACAAGAAGCCTAGTGCCGACCAGCTTGCCGATATTGATGTTGTCATTTTTGATATTCAGGATGTTGGAGCCAGATTTTACACTTACATAAGCACCATGCATTATGTGATGGAGGCTGCGGCAGAGAATAAAAAAAAGGTTTTGATACTTGATCGACCCAACCCAAATGGAATGTATGTTGGTGGGCCTGTACTTGAGGAAGAGTTCTCTTCATTCGTTGGCATGCATCCAATACCGATCGTACACGGACTTACTGTAGGAGAGCTTGCGCAAATGATAAATGAAGAAGGGTGGTTAGAAAACGGAGCTAAAGCTGATATTGAAATTGTTAAGTGTGAGAATTACAACCATAAGATGTCATATTCTTTACCTGTAAAACCATCTCCTAATTTGCCTAACGATCTATCTATTAAAATATATCCATCGTTATGTTTGTTTGAAGGTACTGTTATAAGTGTGGGAAGAGGCACTTATGCTCCTTTTCAACAAATAGGGCATCCTGATTTTGAGGGCATGCCCCATCAATTTACACCAAAAAGCATTGAGGGCATGTCTAAATACCCAAAACATGAAGGGGAGACTTGCTATGGACATCTATTTGAAGAGCAGAATGCTACCAGAGCTTTCGACATCCAGTATTTGATTGACTACTACAACTTGTATAACGGCAAGGAACCGTTCTTTAATGCTTTTTTTAATAAACTTGCTGGGAACGCCACGTTGCAGCAACAAATAGTTGAGGGTAAAATCAAAAGTGAAATTGAAGCCTCATGGCAGGCAGAGCTCAATCGCTATAAGTTAATGAGAAACAACTACTTACTCTATCCCGATTTTTAGCATTATCCTGAAGCCGACATACGCTGGCTACTAACGTGGCCGTCCTCACTGATTGAGGGGAAGGTCAAATTAATCATATCGTTATCGCTGTTACTTAGTTTATAAAAGTAAGTGCCTTTCTGGTTGCTTTCCTGCAAGGTGTGCAATACATGGGCGAGGTAGCCATAATGACTATAGTTGTATCTGGCTAGCCACTCAAGAGCCTCATTGTCTTTGTAGATGCATCTGTAAACAGCCGCCCATTCTTTAAAATCACTGTACAATAAGTACCTGAAAGCTAACTTGTCATTGTTTAGGGCACTCAGCAAAGCTGAAAGTGCTTTGAAATTGTATTGCTGAAGCCACTCCTTTGCGCTTTTGCTGTCGTGAAGTATCACATCAGAAAGCGCAGCCAGTTCTTTAAAATTATTTTCTTTGAGCCATTGGTAAGAAACCTCATCACCTTTAAGTGCCTCAGCTAATCTTAAAATTGATTCGATTTCGTATTTTCTTGAGCGGTCGTGCATATTATTCGCTGATCAGTTTTTGGTAATCTTTTATACTTTGTTGAATGATCTCTTTGGCCACATCCACGTTCTGAAATTCTTCTACTTCTACAGACTTGTTTTCTAACTTCTTATAGTCTTCAAAGAAGTTTTTGAGCTCCTTAAAAAAGTGCTCTGGCAATTCAGAAATATCATTCATGTGATTTACGCTCATATCGTTTTCCGCTACAGCGATTATCTTATCATCCATCTCGCCACCGTCAAACATGCGCATGGCACCAATCACTTTGGCAGAAACAATACACATAGGCACAATAGTAATTTGAGATAGTACCAAAACATCTAGCGGGTCGCCATCATCACAATAAGTCTGGGGTATAAAACCGTAGTTGGCTGGGTAATACATCGAAGAATAGATAACACGATCCATCAGGAGCAGGCCCGTATCTTTGTCAAGCTCATATTTTGCTCTCGTATTTTTAGGTATTTCTATGATCCCATTGATGACATCGGGCGATTTTTCTCCGATAGGTACGCGATGCCAGGGATTACTTTTATCAAATGCCATGGTTGTTCTTAGGTTTAATCTGTTGTTTAAAGCCTTATGAGCTTTTTAGTTAATCGTTGGTAGAGGATAACAGACTATACCTGATATGGTTACCAAAAAATTGGTTTGGTTTTAAGAATTGCTTTGGCTGGGAATAAAAATATCGAACGTAGCCCCTTCACCCGACTTGCCAGCAGCAGAAATAAAGCCTTCGTGGTTGTCAACTATTTTCTTAACTATAGCCAGGCCTATACCCGTACCAGAGTATTTGGTGCGACCGTGCAATCGCTGAAAAACCTGAAAAATCCGATCTTTATATTGATCTTCAAAGCCGATTCCATTATCTGAGATAGCAATGTGACAATACATCTCCTGGTCTTTGAGATCTTCGTGAGCGAGCTCAGAGCCAAGGGCCTCTTCTGCTTTTATACTTATTACAGGATCGACTCCGTCACGAGCAAATTTTAATGAATTACTTATGAGATTATAGAGCAGCTGCTTAAACTGAAATGTTATGATATTTACGTTTTGATCTACGGATACTTCTACCTTTGCATTTTTTACCTCAAGCTCCTCTTTGAGGTCTTCTTTCACTTCATCTACAATCTCTTGTAATTTTACCTGCTCAAATTTTCTGTCGGTAATGTTGGTACGTGAATAAGCCAGTAAATCTTCAATCAGCGTTTGCATTCTTCGTGCAGCGCGCTGCATTCTGTCAAACCTGTCTTTGCCTCTATCTGTCAGGTTATCGATTTCTTTTTCCATTATCTGGCTGGAGAAAGTCTGGATTTTCCTGAGAGGCTCCTGCAAATCGTGACTGGATATATAGGCAAACGACTGCAGCTCCGTGTTCATGTTTTCAAGATCAATATTCTTTTGGCGTAGCTCTTTGGTGCGCTCTGCCACTTGTTTCTCAAGCTTCTGTGTAAATGTCTTCTGATCTTGAATGTCGGTACTGGTACCAACCCACATTTTAATGTTGCCATGGGTGTCTCTTTGAGGTATGGCACGACTCAACTGCCAGCGATATTCTCCATCATGCTTCCGAAAGCGATGTTCAAATAGAAAATCGTTTCCAGTGGCAATAGATTTTGTCCACTCTCTAATATTCTCTTTGCGATCTTCGGGGTGTACAATTTGTATCCAACCTCCATTGAATAACTGATCTTTAGATAGACCAGAATAGTCATATACCGACTGATTGAAGTAAGTAATATTTCCATCTGGCTCGGCCGTCCAGACCTGTTGCGGCATACTGTCGGCCAAGAGCCTAAATTTTTGCTCCCTCTCCTGTAATTGTTGTTGAAAAAATCGCTCTCTGGTAATATCTCTTACCGTACCGATGAGTCTTGCAGGGCGGCCATCAATATCATAATAAACATTACCTTTAGCTTCTATCCATAAGGTTCTGTCATCGACAAGCAATCTCGTTTCGAGGTGTAAAGAGCCATTTTCAAAAGAACGTGAGTATGACTTTTGACTTTTGTCAATATCTTTAGGGTGGAAGTTTTTAAAGAACCTCTTAAACTCAATTTCTTCTTTTTCATCAAGACCGAGAATATCCAGACACTTTTCGGAGCACATGGCTGTTTGGTTGGGTATGTCGTGCTCCCAAACACCTAGTTCACTGGCCTCGATAATCAGGTTTAATTTCTGCTCATTTTCTTTGATTCTCTTTTGTATGATTACACGCTCGTGTATGTCCATACAGGCGCCTATGTAGCCATCAAACTGGCCTTCCGTAGAAAATCGCGGCTCGCCTTTTATAAAAACCCATCTGTATTCATCATCATGCCTCCTGAGCCGATGCTCCATGTAGAAGCCTTTTTTTTCTCCAAATGCTCTGTCGTAAATTTTATTACACCGTTCATAATCTTTAGGGTGTATGCTGTCAGTCCAGCTCGAACCGAGATCGTCTTTAAGTTTATTACCGGTAAATTTGAGCCAGGCTTTATTAAAAAAGTTAGTCTGTTTGTTGGTGTCAGTCATCCAGATCATTACTGGTGCACTATCAGCCACAGTTCTAAATCTTCTTTCACTTTCTTCTATACGCTTTTTAGCTAAATACTGTGATGTAATGTCTTGCAGAATACCACTAAAGCGAATGGGTTGGTCATTTTCATCGAAGATTGCTTTACCCTTGGCCTTTACTCTTCTTTTTTCTTCAGTCTCAGGATTTATTATAGAGTATTCGATCTCATAATCTCCAGGGGAGCCTGGGCTTAAGGTTTTTTGAATTTCGTTTACTACACGGTCTCTGTCTTTTTTGACTATTCGCTCCAGTGCAGTTTCTAAAGGTATTTCATCGTTAAGATCTATACCAAACCATTCTTTAAGCAGGTCGTTGCCTATAAAGTGATTTGTTTTTGGATTAAGGTTCCAGGTGGCAATTTGGGCTGCATTTAATGTGAAATTCAGTTCTTTTCGACCTTCTTCCAACTCGGCTACTATGCTGGTTTCTTTGGTGATATCTAGAGCTACACCGCTTAATTTAGGATTTTCACCTTCTCGATATGTCAGTTTTCCTTTGGCATGGATAGTTCTTACCTGACCTGTAATTTTATTGTGTAACCTGTACCTTACCTCATGCTCACCAGTCGACTCTGGTTTTATTGCCTCTTCAATTGCCTCTTGCACATGTGGGATATCTCTAGGGTCGATACACTCCAGGATTTCTTCTAAATGTATTTCATCTTTATCGATACCATACCACTCTTTGATTAGCTGATTGCTGGTGACCACATTGGTGTCAAGATCAAGACTCCATGTACCAACACCCGCTGAGTGCAGTGTCTGATCCAATTCATTTTTACTGGCCTCGAGACGAGCATGAGCACGTACTTTTTCCGTAGTCTCAGTACATGTCACCAAAATACCGTCAGGTATACCTTCATCATTATTTACCGGACAATAACTGAAGGTCCAGTAAACATCTTCTATCTTTCCATTTCTATAAATCGGTACGAGTTGGTCTTCACTCCATGTAGCCTTTCCTGTCTCTAGTACCTGATCTATCAGTGGTTTGATTATATCCCAAATCTCAGGCCAGGCCTCTTTTGCAGGCATACCTAAAATAGACGGGTGCTTGCCATCTTTGCCCAGACTAGGTCTGTAGGCATCATTGTAAAAACAAACAAGCTCAGGCCCCCACCACAAAAACTTAGGAAAACGTGAGTTTAAGACAATATTGAGTGTAGTACGTAAACTTTGGGGCCAGGTATCAGGGGTTCCTAAAGATGTTTTGCTCCAATCTTTTTCACGGGTGAGTTTTGCCATTTCACCATCGCCAGAGAGAAAAGTGTAGGTCTTAGTTTTTGTCATAGAAGATCGTGTGTCACGGCTGTAGAACAAATTCTTTTAAAGAAGGTTGTCCTAAATTTTTATTTGCCATAGCACTAAGGATTTTCGAGATAAATTGTTTGAGTTCATGAAAACTACCTGGTTTTCTTATGTAATAATCAGCTCCTATATCATAGAGCGCGGTTACCACTTCGCTATTGTAAGATGTAGAGCAAATGATGACTGGTATATGTTTTAAAACACTGTGGGCCTTAATTTCAGCCAAGCACTCTATCCCATTTTTCATGGGCATGTTGAGATCAAGGAATAAAACGTTAGGATTGTAGTCTTGATCTACCATCAAAACCTTCATTAACTCAACGCCATTGTTTACGGTAGTAAGACTTATAGCGTAAGGCAGGTCGTCTAAGGCTTCTCTGAAGAAGATACAGTCATCTGCATCATCATCTGCAAGTAGAATTTTAATTACCTCTTTCATACCAAAAAGCCTAAGACTAAAAAAGCACATGTCAAATAGGTTGACTAATGTGCCTTAATGAAAATACTAAAAGTTTTTGAAAAGAAGAAGAGAATGTATGTAATGCGTAAGATTAAATGAGAAAGGCCACAAAAAATATCATTCTTGTGGCCTTAAATAGAAATGTGGTTATTTATTTTTTAAATATATAGCGAGTAATGTAAATACCATTACCATCTCCTTTGCCGCCATCACTCTCCACAGCACTGGTTACAAAGGTTAGTTCCCAGCCTTCTTCTGCCATCTGGTTTAGCTTGCTCGATACCAAAGCATCATTTGATGCAATATTCTGAAAATTGATACCAGTTAAACTGTAAAAGTTAAGCAGTTTAGATTCTGCGAACTCGTCTACTTTAGCATCGGATCGTTTTACATCACCCTGCTTACTTTTCTTACCATCTGTTCTTTCGGTAGTAAACTCATCGATATCAATTTCTGATTGGTTTTCGATCATTCTCGATCTACCCAGACCACCCGGTACTATTGATTCTACTACGGTTATGACTTTAAATTGTGGAGCTTCCTGAGCTCGGCCAGTTAGAAATGTGCCAGCAACTAATAGCACTAATAAACCTAATTTTTTCATTTCAAAGTTGTTTAGAGTTGAATGTTTAATATAGGGGCTATTAGCAACAGATATGCCAGTTTGATGATATACGGTCTTTTAGGGGGGGTAAACCTTGCAGACAAAGCACAAAAAAACCTTCCCTGATAAAGAGAAGGTCTTTAATTATGGTTTCTATATTTTGATTACTTACGCCATCTGCGCGTCAAGCTTTTGTGAAAGCACACCTTTAGGTACTGCACCCACTTGCTTGTCTACGATTTCACCACCTTTAAAAACAAGTAAGGTAGGGATGCTTCTGATTCCAAACTTAGCAGAAACGTTAGGGTTTTCGTCAACGTTTACTTTGCCAATTACGGCTTTGCCATCATAATCGCCAGCTAGTTCTTCTACTACTGGTCCGATCATTTTACATGGGCCACACCACTCTGCCCAAAAATCTACCAATACAGGTTTGTCACTATTTATGATCTCTTCAAAGTTAGCGTCTGTTATTTCTATCGCTTTGCTCATTATTCTATATTTAAAATTCTACTTATAAAGTTCTATTGATCAACGCAAATATACTGTTTTTTCGTTCCTAGAGTAAACCGCCTTTGCCATAATTATTATCGATCGTCTCATAGGTGACAGTTATAATGAATTCAAGCCCTTAATTGTTTACAAACATGGGTCAATCAGAGCTCTATCTCAGTGATTATCAATGAGCAAATTTGAAATCCAATTATTGAGGAACAATTGCCACACCTATCTGTTTAAATACTATTAAAGCAAATTAAATAAACAAACTTCAATAACCCTTAAGGGTAAAATATGACTGAAAAAAGTAATAGCAAACCGATAGTAGTTGTAAAATATGGTGGCAATGCCATGGTTTCAGAAGACATACAATATGATGTATTGAAAAATGTATGTGCACTGAAAGAAAAAGGGTATGCTGTAGTTATAGTGCATGGTGGTGGTCCCTTTATACAAGAGACGCTGGATGTGGCACAAATTGAAAGTGAGTTTATTGGAGGGCAAAGAAAAACCACTCCAGAGGCATTGAAATATGTAGAAATGGCCCTGAAAGGTCAGGTGAATGGTAAAGTGGTAAACATTATAAACACGTTGGGTTATACAGCCGTGGGATTGTCTGGCCGTGATGGTAAAATTGCGACTGCCGAAAAACTATATCATGAGGAAACAGTAGGAGATGAGCTAAAAAAAATAAGCTTGGGACAGGTAGGTAAGGTTAAGTGTATTGATACCAAGTTGATCTACACGCTTTTGGAAAATGATTTTATTCCGGTAATCACCTGTATAGCGAGTGACGAAAAAGGAAATAGCTATAATATTAATGCCGATCTCTTTGCCGGAAGTGTTGCCGGGCACCTGAAGGCCTCGGTCTTTGGCGTGCTTACCGATGTAGATGGACTGATGGAGGATATCAAAAATCCTGATAGTTTGATCAAAAACTTGGAAATGGATAAAATAACGACTTTACTAGGGCAAGGCGTAATCATAGGAGGTATGATACCCAAAGTAGATGCCTGTAAACTGGCTGTAGAAACCGGAGCGGGTAAAGCTGTGATTTTAAATGGTAAGAAGCCAGAACAAATACTTGCTTTAGTAGACAATGACAAACAAATAGGAACAACAATCAAAAAATAATATATGGAAGCGTCAAGTAACGCATCACTTAACAAATTAGATCAAGAATACTATTTACAAACGTTTAAAAGATACCCAATTGCTTTTGAGAAAGGCGAAGGGTCTCGCTTGTGGGATGTAGAGGGTAACGAATATATCGATGCTCTGGCCGGAATAGCCGTGTGTAATCTCGGGCATTGTCACCCGGAAGTGACCAAAGCCATCAGAGAGCAGGCCGGGCAGCTGGTACACATCTCAAACTTCTTTGTGAGCAAACCACAGACCGAACTCGCTAAAAAGCTGTGTACACTTTCGAATATGGATCGTGTATTCTTTACCAACAGCGGGGCAGAGTCGGTAGAAGGAGCAATAAAACTCGCTCGAAAATTTGCGAGGAGTAAAGGAAAGGCAGGAGAGGTTATTGCCATGACAAATAGCTTTCACGGTCGCACACTAGCCACCATAGCCATGGGTAAGAAAACTATGCAAGATGGTTTTGGTCCTATGCCTGAGGGCTTTCAACAAATAGATTTTAATGACATAGAAGCTGTAAAAGCAGCCATCAATCCGAATACAGCGGCAATTATACTCGAACCTGTACAAGGCGAAGGAGGTATACATGTGGCTGAAAAAGCTTATTTAAAAGAATTGAGAGAAATATGCGATAAAGAACATATTGCTCTCATTTTTGATGAAATACAATGCGGCATCGGCCGTACGGGTAAACTCTTTGCCAAAGAACATTATGGTGTAGAGCCTGATATTATGACTCTTGCAAAAGGCCTGGGTGGAGGAATGCCTATAGGTGCTATTTTATGCAAGCAAAAAGTAGATGATGCCATCAATTATGGCGATCATGGCACAACATTCGGAGGTAATCCTCTGGCTTGCGCTGCTTCACTGGCCACTATCGACCTGATCAGTAATCCTACTTTTTTGAAGGAAGTAGAAGAGAAAGGAAGATACTTTAAAGACAAAATACTTAATGCTGCTTTGCCTCATTTAGAAGAGGTAAGAGGCTTAGGTTTAATGATAGGCGCAGTGTTTTCTTTTGAAACAAAGCCTTTGGTTGCCAAAATTCTTGAGCACAAAGTAATTGCCAATGCTACCGCAAATAATGTGTTGAGGCTTGTTCCTCCATTGGTGATCACAGAAAAAGAAATAGATAAAGTAGTAGAAGTCATTGCAGCATCTGTAAAGGAGGTGAGCAATGGGTAAGAAGAAAATAGGAATTGTTGGCGCTACAGGGTATACCGGCTCAGAACTAGTAAGAATACTTCACCATCACCCGGAAGTTGAAATAACAGCTATTACTTCAGAAAGTAGAAAAGGAGAGAAATTTTCTGACGTGCATGGTTTTTTCAGAGGCATTGTGGAGCTGGAGTTAAGCTCTATAAAAAATATCGATGACCATGAACTAGACCTTGTGTTTCTAGCACTTCCACATGGCGTTTCTATGGATTTTGTAAAAGATCACGCTGATGCTAAATACCCGATTGTAGACTTATCTGGTGATTTTAGACTTGACTCACCTGAGATTTATGAGGAGTGGTATAAGAAAAAACATGTGTTTAAAGAAGGCTTTGAAAATGCCGGTTATGGCATACCAGAGCTATTTAGAGATGAGATCAAAGACAAAAAATTAATTGCTAATCCTGGTTGTTTTCCTACCTGTGCGATCTTAGGCCTGGCTCCTTTGAGAGCAGGTGATATCATTGAGAACAGCATGATCGTTGACTCCAAAACAGGAGTGACCGGTGCAGGAATCAAAGCTAAGGAAGTAACTCATTTCCCTAACGCAAATGACAATTTCAAAGCTTACGGAGTAACAACTCACAGGCATACGATAGAAATTGAAGGCGTAATGAATAGACTCAATAATGGAGGAGCGGTCGTTCAGTTCACACCGCATCTATTGCCGGTCGATAGAGGGATTATCTCAACTATCTACACTAAGCCTAAAGCAGGAGTTGATCTAAGTAATTTACAGGATAGGTACAAGGATTTTTATAGTGGCGAGCCATTTATAAGAATAGTAGATGCACCACCTACACTCAAAGATGTAAGAGGTACCAACTACTGCGATATTTATGTCACTTATGACGAGCGCACAAATAATATAATCACGATCAGTGCTATTGATAATCTGGTAAAAGGTGCAGCAGGACAAGCTGTGCAAAATATGAATTTACTGTTTGACTGGCCCGAAAATACTGGTCTCAATCAAATACCATTAAATCCATAAGCCAAAACTTAAAACAACCAAATCGATGATAAAGAATTTAACGAGTGTAAGAGGAATAACCTGCTGGGGGGCTCATACTGGTATAAAATCTATGAGAAGAGACCTGGCGTTGATATATTCTGAAGTTCCGGCATCTGCTGCTGCTACTTTTACCAAAAATCAGTTAGTGGCTGAGCCGATAAAGGCTTCTAAAAAACAAATTAAAAATGGCAAAGCACAGGCCATAGTTGTGAATGCAGGAAATGCTAATGCATGTACAGGTCAGCAAGGTAAAGAAGGCGCTGAAGCCATGATTAAAGCTACTGCCGAAGAGCTAGGCATAGACGAAAGTCTTGTTTTAGTAGCCTCAACAGGACTTATTGGTGAGCCATTCCCCACAGAAGATGTTGTCTCCGGTATTAGAGAAAATATCACCAAGCTTTCGAATAAATCAAATGCCGGTTCTTTTGCGGCTAATGCCATACTTACTACCGATACTTTTCCCAAAGAAGGTCATATCGAGTTTGAAATTGATGATGTAGAGATCAACCTTGCGGGAATAGCCAAAGGATCTGGTATGATACACCCTAATATGGGCACCATGTTGGCATTTATCGTCTGTGATGTAGCCATAGACCCTAAGTTGCTTGACAAAACGGTAAAGGAAGCTGTGAATAAATCGTTTAACATGATCACGGTAGATGGTGATACATCAACCAATGATATGGTGGCTGTTATGTGCAACGGCATGGCCAAGAATACGGAATTAAAGACAAAAAAAGATCCTGGGTATCAGGAGTTTAAGAAAAGGCTCGAAGAAATAATGATGCACCTTGCCCAGCTGATTGTATCAGACGGTGAGGGTTGTTCTAAATTTATTACTTATGAGGTTGTGAATGCACCTGATGAAGAAACAGGTCGTAAGTTGATAAGGGAAATCTCTGATTCTACCTTAGTAAAAACTGCCATGTTTGGTAGAGACCCCAACTGGGGCCGAGTGATGTGTGCCGCTGGTAATGCAGGTGTGCCTTTCAATTTTGAAAAATCAGATTTGTACCTGGGCAGCGATAAAGAAACGCTCAAAGTGCTTGAGCAAGGAGTTCCTCAGGAGTTTGACCGCAATAATATGAAAAGAATATTGCGACACTCTCAGCTCAAAGTTACCCTGGATCTTAACAACGGTAAAGCAAAATCAGTAGGTTGGGGTTCTGATCTTACTACTGACTATGTGATGTTCAACTCAGTGTACACCACTTAGAATTACAATAGAAATAGTCTACATTTGAGTAGCATTCAGGTCTTTAATTATGACTTGTTTGCTACTTTTTTTATAGGAAGAAAAAACTCAAAATACATTGATAAAACATTTTTGGCAATATCTAAAAACATGGCTGATCGTTCAAAGAAAGAGGTTTTGGCGCTTGATGAGCACTTCGAGGAGTGAAGAGTTTACAAAATTTGCTATTGTTTGTGCTCCACGCTCGGGGTCTACGATGTTACACACCTACCTAAACTCACACAGCGCCATTCTTTCTCATGGAGAGATTATAAGAAGAAAAGTGGAGGCCGAAGAAGAGTTGCTATCTATAGATGAGTTTGCCTTTAGTCCGCAGTCTAAAAAAATAAAAGCGGTAGGCCTGAAGTTGTTTTACGAGTATATGTACAAAGACAAATTCAAAGTAGCTTTTGATGAAGTGGTGGAAGATAAAACCATTAAAATCATTCACCTCACCAGAGACGACAAGAAAAAGCAGCTTACTTCATTGCGGAGGGCAGAGAAGAGTGGGGCATGGAGCAGCGTGCTCAAAAGCACAGAAGAGCCAATAAAAATTATCTTAAGTGAGGAAGATCTAAGCTCTTATGAGAAAGAGCAGAAGGAGATGATCGACATTATACATGAGAAATTTAAGGAGCATACGGTTTTGCAAATGACCTACGAAAATCTGGTATCAGACCCTAAAGCAGAGTTAGATAAGATACAGCAGTTTATAAATGTAGAGCCGCAGCAATTATTTACATTACTTCAGAAGCAGGGTGCCGAGTAAAACCTAATAATACTCCTTTGTCTCTAACCTTTTTGAAATCCACCAGTAATTGCCTGCCGGGTCTTTGATTCCAGCCTGGCGGTCTCCATAATCCATATCAGCCGGCTCAAACTCGCCTTTGGCTCCGCGCTTAATGGCATTTTCGTATAAATGGTCAACATCGTTGGTGTATAAATACATCGAGGTCTTCATACCTAAAAACTGTCCTCGTGCCTGAGAAATCATTATTCTTGAGTGACCTATTTGAATTTGGGCATTTTGTATTTCGCCAGATTTCTCATCAGTCATTCTACCAACTTCTTCTGCAAATAGACCGTCAACCAAAAACTTGATGTACTCCTCTGGTTTCTCCACAAAAAGATAAGTGTTTACTGTAGAGCAGGCTTCAGGCAAATGTGTTTTATATAATTTATGCATGGGCTAAATTTTAGATAGTGCGTCCTCAATAATTTTTTCCATTGCGATAGAAGGGCCATCAATGTTGGCGTTTATAATTCTTCCATTGGCGTCAATTAAGATGTACCTGGGGATGGATACTGTAAAGTAATGCTGATCAAATTGCTCGTTCATATCAAACGGTAGGTATAACTCGGTAACGTTGGTAGAGCTTCCCTTTTTTTGGAGAAATTTCTCCCAGACATATCTTTTAACATCTTTTGAGATAGCAAGAAAAGAAATCTTTTCATTGCCACTGTATTTTTCGGCTATTTTCTGGTAATCGGGTCTACTACTGATGCACGGTCCACACCATGTGGCCCACACATCCAACACCACCAGTTTACCACGATAATCGGAAAGTCTCACAAGTTCACCATCGCTGTTATAAACGCTGAAATTAAAGGCGGGTTGTCCAAGGCCAGTTCCAAAATAGCTCTTAAACGTATCTTCAATTATATGATAATACCTGTTCTTTTTCTGTTTACTCAATGCTTCTTCGAGTTCACTTGTCAGGAATAAGTTTTGATGCTTTTTCCAGTAGTGAGGCATTTCAACTACTTCTTTTAGGTACACAACC